>CAKTWY010000023.1 GCA_934630445.1 uncultured Eubacteriales bacterium | reverse complement strand
GCGAGCTCGGCGGGAAGCAGGTCTGGGGCTCGAAGGACGATTTCGCAGAGAAGGTCTTTGTCGAAGCGGATTGGCTATCGCATTATGCCGCGACCGGGAAACACGTGGGAACAGTCACAGAGCTTTTACAGAAAAGCAGCTGCAGCTCCGACGAGCTCTTCCTTTATTTGACAAAAACCGCCGGCGAGGATGCGGCAAAAGCCTTTCGCGCCGACGACACATGGCCGCGGAACGTACAGATTCCAAAGAGTTCCGATGTTTTGACCGCCGACGGCGCAATCGACTGGAGCCAGGCACCCAAGTGGGGGTATGTGTTAGATCAATCCGGCGCGCCAAAGCGTACTGCATTTACCCCTCAGCCCGGCGAAATCATCGACCGGTACGGACCTCCAGATGGCCGTTTTGTCTGCCCAGTAATCGACGGAAAGCCGTTCAGCTACGCCCAGCGCTCCCTTCCCTATCTGGAAGACCCGGCTCAGTACCATCAATATGAGGTTATTGGGGATTTTTCCAAGTTAGAGGAGTATGTGCAGAATTGTACTGACAAAAAGCTTGTTCAGCAAATCAATGCATATGTAAGGAAAAACTGGAAAGGTAACTACGCAAAAATCATATCATATTATGGCAATATCGCATCGGTGAATGGCTGGGGAACCGGCGGGGGCATTCAATATCAGTTGCCATTTTCGATTGATTGGCTAGTATCTTTAGGGCTGGTTCGTTTAATTAAGTAAGGAGGTTTATTATGACGAAAATAGAAGCTTTAGGTATTATACACAAAGAAAATCTGTCTGGATATAACTTAAATGAAACGCGTCCTCATATGCAAAACGAGGTGGGAATCCAATATCAAAACCGGAAATGGATCGTATACACAACGACTGAGCGTGCAAGCCTCATGCCTGGTTCTGAAGAAATTTATTCATCGGAAAGTGATGCCTTAAATGATTTTATCGATCGTTTGCGGGCAAGCAAAGAACTGGAGCAACTCACAGGAGGAAAATATCATTAAACTCATCATCTAGAATTTGAACAATGCCGCCCAAATGGGCGGCATTTTCTTTCGTGAAGTTCTGCAGGTACACCGCTGCAGGACATCTCTATTCCATTACAGCGCGCTCAAAGCGGCCGCCCGCGCAGTATCGCGTGAGAAGGCGGTCGGCCTGCTCCAGATACCCCATCACGCCCGCCCGACCGCTGAAGGAATAGATGACGAGCAGGATTTCCTGCGTCTTTTCCGTGATCATGGCGCGCACGCTGTCGCTTGACGGATTCCCAAAAGGGCCGGCGTCATCTGTGAGCACGGGCAGAAATTCAATATGGAATTCCTCCTTGCCGATGCCCTGATAGACGGCGCCCTCCGGCGCGCGAGCGAGCGTAAGCGTGCCGTGCAGATGCGCGGTATCATATGTACCCAGGCAGAAGGCGGATTTAAGAGAAATGATGTTGTTGACTTCGACAACATTGTTGATAAAATACAGCCCTTTTTCACGCACGGCGCGGCGCATCATCGCCTCGGCAGAGCCGCGGTAGCGGTGCGCGTCCTTCCCGAGTGCACGATAGCACGCACGCGTGTCTTCGATCTCTGGGATCTTAACAATATCCTCCAGCTTGCAGCGATCATGCAGGTGCGCGCACACATTGAGAAGTTCCTGCCTGAGCGCGGTGCAACTCTCCTCCACCCGAACAGTTCCCTGCAGCAGGCCCAGACATACACCGCTGCAGCGCCCGCTCACCTCAGGGCTGATTTTTACCTTTCTCATCACTGCGCACCCCCCGGCTGATCCGCTTGCTCTGTGCACGGGCCGAGATAGGCAAAGCGCGGCACGCGCGCGCCGCGATATTCGACTGTTTCGTTCCACATGCGGGCCGGGCGCACCCATACGCCCCGCTCGCCGTACAGCGCCTGATATACGACCATTTCCTCAAGCGTCTCCGAATGGCGCGCAAGGTATAAAACGCGGTATTCTTTCCCTTTGAAATGCAGATATCTGCCGATGCGGATCTGTTCCATCTCATTCTCCTTACAGGCTTCCGTCGTACCCGGCGCGCCGGATACGAATCAATTGCGATATGCTTCATTATACCCCCGCTCTGCGGAGAATAAAAGAGGACGCGCACATTTTCTCATCCGCGCTTGACGAAAGGATACGGCCACGGTACAATCGTTTTAGAAAAGAATGCCGCGCACGGACGCTGCGCGGCTGCTTCAAACAGGGAGGTCACGCCTTGCAAAGCACTGCAAATCATTCCACCGCTTCTCAGATCATACGCCTTGCCGTACCCGTGGCGCTGCAAAATCTGATCAACGTCGGCGTCAGCATGACTGACACGCTCATGATCGGCAGCATCAGCGAGGTGCAGCTGTCCGCGTCTGCCCAGGCAAACCAGCCGTATTTTATTTTTACAACGCTGATTTTCGGGCTGGCTTCCGGCTCCACAGTCCTGTCAGCGCAATATTGGGGCAGGCGGGAGACAGAGCCCATCCGCAAAATATTGGGTCTTATGCTGCGTGTGGGCATATGTGCAGGAATTTTGATGAGCGTTCTGGTACTTCTCTTTCCATCGCAGATTATGCGCGTGTTTACAAACGATGCGCAGGTCGTTGCCTATGGGTGCGGCTACCTCTCCTTTGTCGGGTGGTCCTATGCATTTTCTGCATTCACTGGAATCTACCTTCTGGGGCTGCGAAGCGTGCAGAACGTGCACGCCTCGATGACGATTTACTCCCTGTCCTTTGTGCTGAACGTCTTTTTGAACTGGGTGCTGATTTTCGGCAAGTTTGGTATGCCGGCAATGGAGATCCGCGGCGCGGCGCTGGCGACGCTCATCTCACGCGTCTGCGAATCGCTTATGACGCTTTTTTACATGTATCGGGTGGAGGATCAGCTCTTTTTCCGGCTGCCGGACATCTGGCGCAAATCGCGGCCGTACTGGAAGACGCTTGCGCGCTACTCCCTGCCGGTTCTGGCCAGCGAGGTCAACTGGGGGCTGGGCATCTCGGTGCAGGCGGCGATCATCGGGCACCTGGGCGTATCGGTCCTTGCGGCGGCGAGCTTCATCAACGTCGTACAGCAGCTTGCAGGCGTGGCTCTGATTGGGCTGGGCGTCGCGGCCGGGATCGTTGTCGGCAACCTCGTCGGCGAGGGGCGCGAAGTGGAAGTAAAGGCCCTCGCAAAAAAGCTCCTCAAAGCAGGCGCGCTCATCGGTATTCTGATCTGCGGGGCGATGCTGCTCTTCCGCCCACTGGCGCCGAATCTTATCCGCGCGTCGGCCGAAACGGCGGCGCTCATACGCGATATGCTGTACGTCTCCTGCTATCTGCTCTTCTTCCAGACGGTAACATGCCTTCTGATGATGGGTGTGCTGCGCGGCGCGGGCGACACGATCTTCTGTGCCAAGCTCGACATCGCGACGCTGTGGCTGCTGAAAATCGGCTGCGGCCTGTTCTTCACGGCGGTTGTGCCGCTCAAGCCCGTATGGGTGTATTTTATCCTCTCAAGCGACGAATTTCTGAAGGCGGCGGCGACGCTTCCGCGCGTTTTCCGCGGCGGGTGGATCCATCATACTACCATCTGCCACGACGAAACGGACACACTGCATGAGTGAGCCGCGCACGGCATGGACACTGTGAAAAGGAGGGGAAGTATGAAGATCGTAAATTTCGGTTCGCTCAACCTCGACCATGTCTATCAGGTGGCGCATACTGTTGTCACAGGCGAGACGCTTGCCGCGGACGCGGTATCCGTCTCCCTGGGCGGAAAGGGCCTGAACCAGTCGATCGCCATCGCGCGCGCAGGCGCTCAGGTGACGCACGCGGGCATGGTCGGCCCCGAAGGCGGCGTACTGAAGGAATATCTTGCGGAAAACGGAGTTGACGTGTCGCTGCTTGGCGCGTGCGACGCGCCGCAGGGGAACGCATTCATCCAGGTCAACCGCGAGGGAGAGAACTGCATTATTATCTTCGGCGGCTCAAACCGCGAGGTGTCGCAGCCCTATATCGACCGTGTGCTTGACGGCTGTTCTCCCGGCGACTATATCGTCACGCAGAATGAGATTTCGAATGTGCGCTACCTCATCCGTGCGGCAAAGGCGCGCGGACTGAAGGTCGTCCTGAACGCTTCTCCGATCGATGAGGAAATACGCGGGATCGACTACACGCTTGTCGACTGGCTGGTTATCAATGAAATCGAGGGCGCCGCGATCGCAGGTGTGGAGGCGCCCGGCGATATTCTTCCCGCGCTCCTCAGCCGCTATCCGCAGCTGGGTGTGATCCTCACGCTCGGAAAGGCCGGCTGCGTGTGCGCCGCGGAAGGCAAAACCTGGCGGCAGGCAACGTTTCTGGACGTTCCGGCTGTGGATACCACGGCCGCGGGAGACACCTTCCTCGGATACTGCGTTGCGGGGATGGTGCGCGGCGACAGTGTGGAGACATTTTTGCTCGCGGCGACGGCCGCGTCCACCATCGCCGTTTCGCGCCCGGGCGCGGCGGCGTCCATTCCGGCCTCGAAAGAGGTTGAGACATTTTTGCGTGCGCGCTGAGACCTTCTTTTATCACCGGTCCAACAAAAAATGCCATTCCGTTTCCCCTTGCAGAGGATCTCCATCTCGCATAGGCTCATGGAGAAAGATTTTCTGCAAAAGGTGCCGGAATGGCATTATTTTGTATTCGGTAAGGGAACGTTTGCTACCGCTTGCGCGCGGTTACCCGAAAGGGCCAGGCGCGCGCGAATCAGCATGAAAAGGCACGCCGCAAAACGATCTTCTGAAAGCATAACAACGTGTCGTTTGGCAGCGTGCCTTTGTATTCATATTTTGAACCCGCTCATCGGGCGGGCAGCGCATCTTCGGGCAGGCCCTTTTCGTCGACGAGCAGCATCGCCGCATATGCTCCGAGGGCCAGGACGGCCTCGCCCCCTGCCGCGGGATAGAAAGCGCCGGTCATTTCGTCGCGCAGGCCCGCGCCGGCGCAGGGGATGCGCAGCGCGCGCTGGACGTCGGAGCGGTTGGCAGCGGCGACGATACGCTGCTCCGGTGTGGAGCGCTCGAACAGGAGCAGTTCCCCCCGCGCGCGGAGGAAGCGCAGCTCCCCCTCGCGCAGCGCGGCATAGCGCCTTCGCGCTGCGCCGAGCATGCGGTACCAGGACAAAAGGGCGCGGTCCTCATGCCCCCAGGGATATGTGCGGCGGTTGAATGGGTCCTCAAAGCCCTGCACGCCCGCCTCGTCGCCATAATAAACGCACGGCGAGCCGACAAACGCGAACTGGATCAGCGCCGCGATGCGCAAAAGCGCCACGCCGCGCTTTTTTTCCGCCGGCGTAAGGCGGTATGCCGCGCGCTCGTCGCGCGTCGTTCCCGCCGCGTCGCCGTGTCCAAGGAGCGTCAGCGCGCGCGGGGTGTCATGCGTGCCGACAATATTCATCCGCGAGGCGAAGACCTGCGGCGGGTAATTCTCGCGCAGCTCCTCCATCGCATCGCGAAACACCGCCGCGTCGCCGCCTGAAAGATACGCCAGGAGCGCCGTGCGGAACGGATAATTCATCACACAGTCGAGACCGCCGCCGAGGATATACTTCCTGCGCACGCCGTAGCTGATTTTATTCGACGCGTCCTCCCATACCTCGCCGAGGACGACGGCGTCTCCGCGAACGGAGCGCGCGGCGCTCTTGAGCCTGAAAATAAAATCGTCCGGCAGCTCATCCGCCACGTCGAGCCGCCAGGCCGACGCGCCGAGACGGAGCCACTTTTTGATGATGCTGTCCTCGTCCGAAATAATATAGCCGGTATAGCCGGGATCGTCCTCATTCGTCTGCGGCAGGGTATAGATGCCCCACCAGCTCGAATACTGATCCGGCCAGTGCGAAAAGCTGTACCACGGATAGTACTGCGACGCCTGCGACTGATACGCGCCGACGGAATCATACGTGCCGCGGCCGTTGAAATAGACGCTGTCGAAGCCGGTGTGGTTGAAGACGCCGTCAAGCATCACGCGCATCCCCAGGCGCTGCGCCTCAGCGCACAGGCGGGAGAAGGCCGCCTCATCGCCCAGCATGGGGTCGACGCGGCTGTAGTCGCCCGTATCGTAGCGGTGGTTCGACGCGCTCTCAAAAATCGGACTTAAATAGATCGTCGTCACGCCGAGCGACTGGAGGTAATCAAGCTTTGACGTGATGCCGTCCAGGTCGCCGCCGAAAAAGTCGGTATTTGTAATCTCGCCGTTTTGATTGGGCTGATAGACGGGCATATCCTCCCAGTTTTCATGAATCTCGCGTCTGGGAAAGGCGCCGGCATCGGGCTTTTTCGAGCGGCAGAAGCGGTCGGGGAAGATGTGGTACGTCACGCCCTCGCCATACCAGCGCGGGACATCCTCCGCGCGGTAGACCGTCATCTGCCAGGAAGCGGACGCCTCGCGCCGGTACTCGCCGCGCGACGTTTTCCCGCGGCAGAGATACCAAACGCCCTGCGCCCCCTCGAGCCTGAAATAATACCAGACGAGCCCCGGCGTTTCCGGCGCGCGGAAACGGATGGAATACACGTCCGTTCCGCGGGAGAGATCTTCCCAGTCCATCTGCCGCTCGCTCGTCCGGCCCGTCTCATCGCAGATCTGGCAGAGGAACGCGCGCGTCACGCCCAGGCCGCGCGAGGGGCGGATACACATCTCAACCTCGCTCCCCGTCTCGACCGCACCGAACGGCCGGCGGAAGGCGAGAGATCTTGAATCAAACGCTGTCACAAAAATGCTCCTTTAAGCGGCGCGCCCGACTGCCGCACAGCAAGACGGCTGCGGCAGTCGGGCGCGCGCTTTTTGTTTTCGATCTGCCCGCCGCGCAGGGGCTTTATCTGTGGTCGACATGCCAGATATTGTCGCAGTACTCGGTGATGCTGCGGTCCGCGGCGAAGCGGCCAGCGTTGGCGATGTTCATCAGCGCCATGCGGTTAAAACGCGCCCTGTCGCGGTACACTTCGCCCGCGTACTGCTGCGCCTGGACATAGCTCTCAAAATCAGCGAGCAGCATATACGGGTCGGGGATGCCGCCGAAGCCGGCTACAAGGCTGGAGGCGATATCGGGGAACGCCTTTGACCCGCCGAAGCCGTCTCGGATCATATTGATGACGCGATTGACGTCGGCATTGTCGGAATAGATGCGCTGGGGGGAGTACGTGCCGGAGGCCTTGAGCGCCTCCACCTCGTCGGCTTTGAGGCCGAAGAGGAAGATATTGTCCTCGCCGACCGCCTCGCTGATCTCGACGTTCGCGCCGTCGAGCGTGCCGATGGTGACGGCGCCGTTGATCATAAACTTCATATTGCCTGTGCCGGAAGCCTCCTTGCCGGCGACGGAGATCTGCTCGGAAAGGTCGGCAGCAGGCATGATAAGCTCGGCAAGCGTGACGCGGTAATTTTCAAGGAAGACGACCTTCAGCTTATCGCGCACGTCGGGATCGTTGTTGATCACCTGAGAGATGCTGTAGATCAGGCGGATGATCTGCTTGGCGGCATAGTAGCCGGGGAAGGCCTTCGCGCCGAAGATAAACGTGCGCGGGGGAATGTCGAGCGCAGGATCGTCCTTGAGCTTGGCGTACATACCGAGGATGTTCATCACGTTCAGGAGCTGGCGCTTATATTCGTGCAGGCGCTTGACCTGCACGTCGAAGATGGACGCGGTATCGACCTTGACGCCGTTGTGCTGCGCGATATAGTCCGCCAAACGCTCCTTATTGCTCTGCTTCACGGCGGCAAGGCGCGCAAGAACGTCTTCATCGGACGCAAAGCGCTCGAGCTTTTTCAGCTCCCCGGCGTCGGTGACAAACCCTTTTCCGATCAGCTCGGTGATGAGCGCCGTCAGGCCGGGATTGGCCTGGCACAGCCAGCGCCGGTGCGCGATGCCGTTGGTGACGTTCGTGAACTTCTGCGGCATGACGAGGTAAAAGTCGTGAAAGACCGTCTTTTTCAGGATATCGGAGTGGAGCGCGGACACACCGTTGACGGAGAAGGACGCCGCGACGCTGAGGTTCGCCATTTTGATCTCGCCGTCGGCCTCAATCGCCATATGCGAGATGCGCTGAAAATCACCGGGGAAGTAATTCCACAAAAGCTTGCAGAAGCGCTCGTTGATCTCGTGGATGATGGATGCGATACGCGGCACGAGGAGCGCGACAAGGCTCTGCGGCCAGTGCTCGAGCGCTTCGGCCATGACGGTGTGGTTGGTATACGCCACCGTGCGGGTGACGATATTCCACGCCTCATCCCAGCTCATATGCTCCTCGTCGAGGAGGATGCGCATCAGCTCCGGGATCGCGAGCGCGGGGTGCGTGTCGTTGATGTGGATGACGTGCTTTTCGGCAAAATTCTTCAGCGTGCCGAATTTCTTCCTGTGCTTGTCGACGATATCCTGTATCGTCGCGGAGACGAAGAAGTACTGCTGCTTAAAGCGCAGGGACTTGCCCTCGATATGATTGTCCGCCGGATAGAGCACCATGGAGATGACCTCCGCCATGGCGTGCTCTTCCATGGCGCGCATATATTCGCCCTGGGAGAAGAGATTCATGTCCAGCGGCCGTGTTGACTTCGCGTCCCAGAGCCGGAGGTTGGCGACGTTCTGCGTCTGATACCCGGAGATGGGCATATCGTACGGCACGGCGAGCACGGCGTCGTAGTCGCTGTATTTCACGATCATACGCCCGTCCTCCCAGCTCTCGCTCACGCGTCCGCCGAAGCGCACCTCGCGCGCCTCGTCCACATGGGGGATGAGCCAGCTCTCGCCGTTGTCAAGCCAGCTGTCGGGCAGCTCCACCTGCTGGCCGTCGACGATGCGCTGTTTAAAAAGGCCGTGCTGATAGCGGATGGAGTAGCCGCTGGCCAAAACGCCAAGCGACGCCATCGCGTCCATGTAACATGCCGCCAAGCGCCCGAGGCCGCCGTTGCCGAGGCCCGGGTCGGGCTCGGCCTCCATGATATCCGCCATGTCCACGCCCAGCTCGTCAAGCGCGGCGCGCATCACGTCCAGCACGCCGAGGTTGTAGGCGTTGTTCATCAGCGACCTGCCGACGAGAAACTCCATCGACAGATAGTGCACCTCGCGCTCGCCGCCCTCTTCAAAGCGGTTCTGCGTCTCGGCCAGGCGGTCGGCGAGCACGTCGCGCAGGACGAGCGCACAGGTCTTGAAGATCTCGTCCTTTGACGCGTCGCCCAGTTCATTGCCGAAATGGCGCTTCAATTTATTTTCAATCTCGCGTTTCATCTGCGCCTTGGTGTAAAGTGATTTTGCCATGTTTTATCCCCTTGCTGTGTTGATTCCGGATCTGCCCGGTCTTTCTAAAAAGCCGGCCCCCGCCAACCGCGGGGGCCGGGCATCAGTCAATCTCTCTGAAAACGGCCTCAGTTCTCGCCCGTGAGTGCGGTGTAGACGTCGATGTACGCAAGCGCGCTCTTCGACCAGCTGAAGTCGGCCGTGAGGCCTTTCTTGACAAGCTTCTTCCACTCTTTGGGGTCATTTTTATACATCGCGCACGCCTGCTCCACTACATGAAGCATATCATGTGCGTTGTAATTTGTAAAGCTAAAGCCATTGGAAAGTTCATTTTCCGGCGTATATGCCAAAACTGTGTCCTTTAAACCACCTGTTTCGCGCACAATTGGTATAGTTCCGTAACGCATGGCGATCATCTGCGACAGGCCGCACGGCTCACTCTGCGACGGCATGAGGAAGATGTCGGCGCCGGCATACACCTTGCTGGCAAGATCGGGCGAAAACAGGATATTCGCAGAAATCTTGCCCGGGTAGCGCTCCTGCGCGTTTTTGAAAAGCTGCTCGTAGCGCCACTCGCCCGTGCCGACGACAACGAGGCGCAGGTCGAGCGATAAAAGCTCGTCGAGCACGCCCTCGACAAGGTCGATTCCCTTATGCGCGACAAGGCGTGAGATAATGGCCACGACGGGCACGCTGTCGTCCGCCTTCATCCCCAGCAGGCGCATCAGCTCTTCCTTGTTCTGCTTCTTGCGGGTGAAATTGCGCACGCTGTAGTTTTCAAACAGGTGCGGATCTTTCGCTGGGTTATACACGTCGACGTCGATGCCGTTCAAGATGCCGCGCAGCTTGTAGCTGTTCTCCTGAAGGATCTTGTGCAGCCCATAAGCATAATATGCGCTCTGGATCTCCAGGGCGTACGTCGGACTGACGGTCGTGATAAAATCGGTGAGCACGAGCGCGCCCTTCATCAGGTTGATCCCGCCGGAAAATTCAAGCAGCCCGTTGTCAAAGTAGCGCTGGTCAAGGCCGAAGACATCCTGCAGGATCGACGCGGTGAACTGCCCCTGATACTGTATATTATGAATCGTAAACACGGTTTTGATACCCGCGTACCACTCGTCCGCTGCATAGAGCAGTTTGTAATAGATGGGCACGAGCGCGCTCTGCCAGTCGTTGGCATTGATGACGTCGGGTTTCAAATCGATCTGCGGGAGCACTTCGAGCACAGCCTTGCTGAAAAATGCGAAGCGCTCGGCGTCGTCAAACGCGCCGTAAATTTCAGAGCGTTTGAAATAGTACTCATTATCGATAAAATAATATTTGACGCCGCCCTCCTCAAGCATGCGCACGCCGCAGTACTGCCTGCGCCACGCCAGCTGAACATGCC
Organism: uncultured Eubacteriales bacterium; assembly: GCA_934630445.1. Lineage (GTDB taxonomy): Bacteria > Bacillota > Clostridia > Oscillospirales > Butyricicoccaceae > CAKTWY01. The sequence goes on along the minus strand of CAKTWY010000023.1, from coordinate 8,531 downwards.
CTTCGAGCACGGTCTGCATCCGCGCGCGGAAGTCCTCGTTCACGGCCGCATAGAGCGGAAGCATGACTGCCACCTCATGCCCGTTTTTCGCCAGCGCCTGCGGGAGGCTGCCCGCCACGTCGCCGAGGCCGCCTGTCTTGACAAACGGCGCCACTTCGCTGGCAACATACAAAATCTTCATAACGAAACCACCTTTCACAGTTCAGACCGCGCAAAACGGCGGCCGCAGGCGGGAAGCGCCCGATACAGCGCCCCCACAGTCAGCAGCGGGGCTGTGCCCGGTACGGACACGCGCCGCCTTTGAAAGCCCCAAAAAGCGCACGCGCGCTAGATCACAGCACTTTTTGCAATGGCGACGGGATACGTATCAAGACCGGCGAGCATCGCATCCTCGCTGATGACCACGTCTTTGTCCGCCATGATGTACCTGAGGTTCGCTCCGGCCATGATGCGCCCGTCCTGCATGATGATGCAGTTTTTCACCACCGCCCCTTTCGCCACATTGACGCCGCGGAAGATGATCGAATTCTCCACATGGCCTTCAATGATGCACCCGTCGGCAATCAAACTCTCCGCCACGCGCGAATCCTCGCCGTAATAGGTGGGCGGCTCGTCGCGCAGCTTGGTGTAAATAGGGCGCGAACGCAAGAAGAGCGCGTCGCGGATGGTTTTGTCGAGCAGCTTCATGCTCGCGTCGAAATATGTGGCGGGCGAATTGATCTTCACAGCGTAGCTGCCGACCACCGCGCCGCGGATATCGAGCACACGAAGCCCCTTTTGCAGCACTTCGCCCTCAAAATTATAGAAATTGCGGCTGATGCAGGAGGTGATCAGCTCGACAAGCTTCTCTTTCTCAATAATGTATACGCCAAGGCCCTCATAGATATTGTCCTCGGTGCCGCAGGCGGAGCCGACGCACACGTCTGAAACGCGGCCCTCGTCCTCCAGGGTGAAAAACACCTTGCCGGTATGATCGCGCGCGGCAGGGATGCACAGCGCCGTGATGTCCGCTCCGGACTCGACATGGCGCTCGATCGCCTCGTCAAGGTCGAGGTTTGCGACGATGTCGCACTCGCTGAGAACGACATACTGATGCTTGGAACGCTTGAAAAAGTTGAGCATGCCCGCCAGCGCATCGATCTTGCCGCGGTAGTAGCCGTGGTTCTTGCCGCCGTATGCATAGGGCGGCATGAGGATGAGCCCGCCGCGCTTGCGCGCAAGGTCCCACTCTTTGCCCGAACCGATATGGTCGAGCAGGGAGCGGTATTTATCCTGCAGAAGCACTGCGACGTCGTCAATGCCGGCGTTGATCATATTGGACAGCATGAAGTCGACGACCCTGTAGCGGCAGCCGAACGGAACGGACGCGATGGTGCGCTGATCCGTAAGCTCTCTCAAATCGCTCTCGGTATCGAACGCAAAGATAACGCCTAAAATATCTTTCATAACTGCATTCCGCCTTCCGTCTTTATTTCTCTGCCGCGTCCGAGGCGGCGTCGGCCATCTCGCCGGCCTTGAGCACGGCGTTGCGTGCGATCTTCACCCCGCCGGCGACGACCGCGACGCCCCATTCCTCGCTCGGCGTGTCGGCAGGACCCGCGCCGACATGGGCGCTTTTGCCGATGACGGCCTTCTCAGCGACAATGGCATACTCGACGGATGCATTCTCCTCCACCACCGTGCCGGGCATAAGGATGGAATATTTGACCTTGGCACCCTTTTTGACGACCACGTCCGGGAAAAGCACGGACTGTTCGATATCGCCGTAAAGCTCGCACCCCTCGGCGCAGACGGAATGGGCTACGTGCGCGTCCGGGGAAAGATACGTCGGCGGTGAGCCGGTATTCCTCGCATAAATGCGCCAGTCTGTGTCGTTCAGGTTCAGCCCCGAACTCTGCGAGAGCATATCCATGTTCGCCTCCCACAGGCTTTCAATGGTGCCGACGTCCTTCCAGTACCCTTCAAAGCGGTAGGCGAACATCCGCTCGCCGTTTGCCAGCATGGCGGGAATGATATTTTTACCAAAGTCGTTGGCGGACTTTTTGTTCTCATTATCGCGCTCGAGGTATGCGCGCAGCTTTTTCCAGGTGAAGATGTAAATACCCATGGATGCGAGCGTGCTCTTTGGCTGCTTCGGCTTTTCCTCAAATTCGTAGATCTCGTCCTCATCGCCGCGGCAGTTCATGATGCCGAAGCGCGACGCCTCCTCCACCGACACGTCGATGACGGCGATCGTGCAGTCGGCGTTTTTCTTTTTATGACTGTCGAGCATGGCCGAATAATCCATCTTGTAGATATGGTCGCCGCTCAATACAAGCACATACTCCGGGTCAAACTGCTCGACAAAGCCGATGTTCTGATAAATGGCGTTGGCTGTGCCCTTGTACCATTCAGAGCCCTTGCCGCGCTGATAAGGCGGCAGGATGTACACCCCGCCCGTCAGGCGGTCGAGGTCCCACGGCTGCCCGTTGCCGATATAGGCGTTTAATTCATGCGGCTCGTACTGCGTGAGGACCCCCACGGTATCGATGCCGGAATTGATACAGTTTGACAGAGGAAAGTCGATGATCCTGTACTTCCCTCCGAAGGGCACGGCGGGCTTCGCCACGTTCTGTGTCAGAACGTAGAGCCTGCTCCCCTGCCCGCCCGCGAGCAGCATCGCGACGCATTCTTTTTTGCGATACATTTGCTTCCACTCCTCTACTTTATGCTGATAAGGGCGATCGCGAAAAGCCGCCGTGCGCAGACCGGCCGGAAAAGCGGGCGCAGGGCCTTTTCGGAAACGCTCCGGAACCGCCCGTTTACGGCTGGCCGCCGGCGCAGCTGAGATAAATCACGCTCAGCGCCGGGATATTCACCAGGCCCGACTGCTCTCTCCCCTGCCAGGGGATCGCCTCCGGCCGGATGCGGCCGTTCTCCGCCGAGCCCCAGCCGCCGAAGGCGGCATCGTCGCTGGAAAAGACGACCTCATATTCCCGCGCCTCCGGAAGGCCGATGCGATACCCCTCGCGCACCACGGGGGCAAAATTGGCGATAGCGATGATTTCCTCGCCGCCCAGGGAAATGCGGCGGAAAATGACGATATTGTTCTGGTAATCGTCGTGGGAGATCCAGTCAAAGCCTTTCCAGTCGCTGTCATTCTCCCACAGGGCCGGGTGCTCGAGGTAAAAAAGGTTCAGCGCCCGGACATATTCACGCATCTTCCGGTGCATGTCGTAATCGAGCAGGACCCAGTCAAGCCCCTGATCATACGCCCACTCGATGAACTGCCCGAACTCGCCGCCCATGAAGAGCATCTTCTTCCCCGGATGCGCCATCATATAGCCATAGAGCGTGCGCAGGCCCGCGAACTGCTCCTCATAGCTGCCGGGCATGCGCCCGATGAGCGAGCGCTTGCCGTGCACGACCTCGTCGTGCGAAAGCGGCAGCACATAATTCTCCGAAAAAGCATACATAAACGAAAAGGTGATCTTATTATGCTCATACTGGCGGTAAATAGGGTCTGTGGCCATATAGGAGAGCATGTCGTTCATCCAGCCCATGTTCCACTTGTAGTTGAAGCCGAGGCCGCCGAGGTACGCAGGTTTGGTGACCATGGGCCACGCGGTCGACTCCTCCGCGATGAGCAGAATATTCGGATGCGCTTCAAAAACGACCTCGCTGAACTTTCTGAAAAAGCTGATGGCCTCGAGATTTTCCCGTCCGCCATAGATATTGGGCACCCACTCGCCGTCTTTTTTGCCGTAATCGAGATAGAGCATGGCCGCCACCGCATCCACACGCAGGCCGTCAAAATGGTAGCGCTCCAGCCAGAACATGCCCGACGAGAGGAGGAAGGAGCGCGTTTCGTTGCGCCCGAGGTCAAACATGCGCGTGCCCCAGTCGCGCTGCTCGCGCCGCGAGGGGTCGGAATACTCGTAGAGGTAAGAGCCGTCAAACTCCATCAGGCCGAAGCCGTCCTTCGGAAAATGTGCGGGTACCCAGTCGAGGATGACGCCGACGCCCGCCTCGTGGCAGCGGTCGACGAGCTGCATCAGCTCGTGCGGCGTGCCGTAGCGCGACGTGGCGGCAAAGTAGCCGGTGCACTGATACCCCCAGGACATGTCCAGCGGATACTCGGAGAGCGGCATGAACTCGATATGCGTATACCCCATCTCTTTGACATAGGGGATGAGTTCGTCCGCAAGCTCGAGATAGGTGTAAAAGCTGCCGTCCGCATGGCGGCGCCATGAGCCGGCGTGCACCTCGTAAATGTTGACCGGGGCGGAATAGGGCGCGGTCTCGGCGCGCCGGCGCATCCACTTCTCGTCATGCCACGTATAGCCGGAAAGATCATACGTCTTCGAAGCGGTCTTCGGCCGCGTTTCCGCATGGAAAGCGTAGGGATCCGCCTTTTCGCGGATGACGCCGTCCTCCCCCTCGACGCTGTACTTATAGCTGTCGAACGCCGCGACGCCGGTGATGAAAAGCTCCCATATGCCTACGGTGATCTTTTTCATGGGGTTTTTCTGCCGATCCCATGCGTTGAAATCGCCGATCACGGAAACAGAGCGCGCATTCGGCGCCCAGACGCGAAAAACAAAGCCCGCATTCCTGCCGATCTTCTGCGGATGCGCGCCCAGCAGCTCATACGCTCTGCAGTCGTTCCCCTCATGAAAAAAATACGCATGCGTATTTTTTATTTCTTTCTTCGTTACTGCGGGCATTTTGACCTCCAATCCCGCGGCAGCGCAGCCTTCAGCGCGGATTCGCCGTCGCGAGCGACTGATCTACTTTCAACCCGTCAAAAGTAGATGTTATTTTTTGTGGATTTTATCCATATTTCAAAACTATTAATTCTCCAATTTATAAATATTATACAACATGTTTTGAAATACGTCCAGTATTTTTCAAGATAAACCTATCATTTAACCAAAGTTTTACATTTTCTCCAAAATCCTTGTCCGGATCAGATTCAATGCGTTCGACGCGGCGAGTGTGCGCACGCGCTCGCGGGTGGTTTTTTCGGTTTGTGTAAATTCGTAAAGCGTTCCGTCATGCCACACCGCGATATACACAAGCCCCACGGGCTTTGCGTCTGTTCCCCCGCCAGGCCCCGCGACGCCTGTGATCCCCACGCCCACATCGGTACCGAAGCGGGCGGCGACGCGCTGCGCCATCTGCGCCGCCACCTCGCGCGAAACGGCGCCATTTCTCAGTATAACATCGGCGTCAACGCCTAAAATGTCGGATTTTATGCGGTTGGAGTACGTGCACGCGCCGCCCTCATAGCAGGCCGACGCGCCGGGAACGTCGGTGATGCGCTTGGAGAGAAGGCCGCCTGTGCACGACTCAGCGACAGAAAGCGTGAGCCCGCGCGCAATCAGGCCTTTTATGACCACCTCTTCCAGCGAGGCGACGTCCACGCCATAGACCCCGCTGCCGAGGACGCCGCGCACCTCCTCCACCACCGGGGCGAGCATGCGCTCGGCGCTCTCCTCATCCGGCGCGGAGGCGGTGACGCGCACAAGGCACTCTCCGGTTTTGGCGTAAGGCGCGACAGTGGGGTTGGTCATGCGGCGCATCATATCGTGCAGCCTCGTCTCGACCATCGACTCGCCCATGCCGAACACGCGGATATAATGTGACGCGATCACGCCGCCCGAAAGCGCGGCAAGATAGCGCACGCCGCACGCGGCGAACATCGGCTCGCACTCGCTCGGCGGGCCGGGCAGCATCAGCACATGGCGTCCGCGCGCGTAAAACGCGCAGCCGGGCGCTGTTCCCCAGTCGTTTGCAAACACGGTGCACCCTTCGGGCAGCATGGCCTGCTTGACGTTGTTCTCCGTCATCGTGCGGCCGACTTTTTGAAAATGCGCTTTAATGCGGCTAAGCGACGCCTCGTCCAGATAAAGCGCTTTGCCGAAAAAGGAGGCGATGGTCTCCTTTGTCAAATCGTCCGCCGTAGGACCGAGCCCTCCGATGGATACAATGATGTCCGCGCGTGCGCACGCGATTTCAAGCACGCGGCGCAGCCGCTCCGGGTTGTCGCCGACGACGGTATGGTGGTAGACGCTGATGCCCATCTCCGACAGTTTTTCGGCCACAAAGCGCGCGTCTGTATTCGTTGTCTCGCCGAGGAGGAGCTCCGTACCCACGGCAATAATTTCCGCTGTCATAAAATCTTCCTTTCTTTGATCCCGGACAGGCGGCAGGCATGTCCGCCGCGCCGGAAAAAAGCCGGGAGGGCCGCAGCGCGCACAGAGCGCGCTCTTGCCCTCCCGCCGTGATGCCGAAAATCGCGGCGGAGCGTTCCGCCTCAGTCGATGAGAATATTTTCCACAAGCGCGCAGGCCTCTTCCACCAGCGCGTCCACGTCCATGCCGCGCTCCCCTTCTTCGACCTGCGAAAGGCGCGGCTTGGTCAGCGGATGGCGCGGCGTAAAGACCGTGCAGCAGTCCTCATACGGAAGAATGGACGTCTCAAACGCGCCGATGGCGCGCGAGCGGACGACGATCTCCTCCTTATCCATGCCGATGAGCGGCCGGAACACGGGCAGCGAGCATACGCTCCCCGTACAGAGCATGGCCTCCATTGTCTGACTCGCGACCTGGCCAAGACTCTCGCCGGTGACGATGGCGCCGAGGTGCTCCTCCTGCGCAAGGCGCTGGGCAATGCGCATCATGAAGCGGCGCATCACAAGCGTGAACATGTCCTCCGGACACTGGTCGCGGATCGCCTCCTGGATCTTTGTAAAAGGCACGACCTTCAGCGTCATGCGCCCGGCCCAGCGCGCCAGAATATGCGCCAGCTCGACGACCTTTTCCTTGGCCTGCTCCGAGGTGTAGGGATAGCTGAAAAAGTGGATGCACGTAAGCTCCACCCCGCGCTTGGCGATCATATGTCCCGCCACAGGGCTGTCGATGCCGCCGGATAAGAGGAGCGCCGCGCGGCCGTTCGATCCGACCGGCATGCCGCCCGGGCCCTGCACCTTGCCGGCGTGGATGAAGGCGTTCAGGTCGCGGATTTCGACCATGACAGTGACGTCCGGGTTGTGCACGTCGACCGTCAGATGCGGGTAGCGGGCAAGCAGAACGCCGCCGACCTCGCGTGCAAGCTCGGGCGATTTCAGCGCAAAGCGCTTGTCGGAGCGCTTGCATTCGACCTTGAAAGTCTTTGCCCCAAGAAGGGTATCCGAAAGATAGTCCGCCGCCGTGCGGTAGATGTCGTCCAGATCTTTTTCGCAGATCGCGGCGCGCGCGATCGACGCAATGCCGAACACGCGCGACGCGATATCAAATGCGCGGTCGATCGTATCCTGTTCGACCGGCTCGACATAGATCGTGGACTGCAGGCTGTAGACGCGAAATTCTCCCGCGCCCTTGAGGCGGCGGCGCAGATTCGTAATGAGCTTTTGTTCAAAAACATTGCGGTTCAGTCCCTTGAGCACGAGCTCCCCGCATTTTAAGAGCAGAATTTCCTTCATATTTCAATTCCTTTCAACAGTATACTGCGCCCGGTCAGAATTTTACGCCGAAACGTGTCATACCGGCCTTGATCCCCTCGACGAAGGCGTCGACATCGTCGGCGGTATTTTCGGGACTAAAGCTGATGCGAAGCGCGCCGTCGATATCCGCCGCCGGGATGTTCATCGCCGTGAGCACATGGCTGCGCTTGCCGCGCGAACAGGCCGAGCCGCCGGAAACATAGACCTCCGCCGATTCAAGAATGCGGATCATGACTTCGCTTTTCGTGCCGGGGATGGAAAGGTTCACGATGCCCGGCACGCCGCCGCCGTTCAGGCGCACAGGCAGGCAGCGCAGCCGCTCCAGCAGGTAATCATAAAGCGCCTGCACGCTTTTTTCATTCCTTTCAAAATTCTCCGCGCGGCAGCGGCACGCCTCGCCCATGGCTGCGATCAGCGGCAGCGCCTCCGTACCCGAGCGCATTCCTCCTTCCTGCCCGCCGCCCGTGAGGAGCGGGGGGATGCGCAGTCCGTCGCGGATATAAAGCGCGCCGACGCCTTTCGGCGCGCCGAACTTGTGGCCGCTCACAGACGCAAAATCGACGCCCAGCGCGTGCAGGGAAAACGGAAGCTTGAAAAACGCCTGTACGACGTCGGTGTGGAAAAAGGCGACGTGCTTATGCCGCCTGAGCATGCGCGTAATCTCGCCGATCGGGGTAATTGCGCCCGTCTCGTTATTGACCATCATCAGGGAGATGAGCACCGTATCCTCGCGCAGGGCGTGCTCAACATCCTGCACGGAGACGGAGCCGCTGGGGCCGGGCTTCAGATACGTGACTTCAAATCCCTCGTTCTCCAGCCGCGCCGCGGTATTTAATGTCGCGGCGTGCTCCGCCGCGCCCGTGATAATGTGCCGGCTCTTGCGGCCGTATTTGCGCGCTGCGCCCAGCAGCGCCGTATTCGTCGCCTCGGTTGCACCGGAGGTAAACGTGATTTCATTTTTTTCGCAGCCGAGCGCCTCTGCCAGCGCTGCGCGCGCCGAGGCAAGCTCCGCAGCGGCGCGTCTGCCTGCGGTATGAACCGCCGA
>CAKTWY010000022.1 GCA_934630445.1 uncultured Eubacteriales bacterium | reverse complement strand
ACGCGCCTCCCCGGCTCGTCAAAAAACACGTGCGCCGCGCTCAATCGATCAGGCCGATCTCTTTCCAAAACGCCAAATTGCGTTTGGCGGCGGCAAAAGCCTGCGCGGTCGTCGCGCGCGGCATGTCCTGCTCGATAACGCCGATACCGTCAAAACCGATCCGTTCCAGGGCGGCATGCAGTTCACGGAAATCGATGATTCCGTCGGGCAGGTCGCACATCACGTCCAGATCAAAGGCCGCATCCTCGTCAAGATGCTCCTCCACAACGCGGCGCATCACCCTGCCGTCCACGTTTTTAAAATGCAGATACGGAATCTTTTCCGCATATTTCAGGAGGAAATCGATCGTCCTGCGCGCACCCTCGCGCCAGTCGCCGTTGGCATAGGCGTGGTGCCCTGTATCAAAACAAAGGTCCGTCTGCGTATCCTCCAGAAGACGCACGATCTCATCTTCATATTCAATAAGCGTACCCACATGCGGATGGAACACCGTGCGCACGCCGTACTCGCCCGCGGCATATTCGCTCATGCGCCCGATCTTCTCATTATATGCCTTCCAGTGCGCGCGGCTCCACTGCGCCTTCGGCTCGTCGAGGTTTTTAAGGCCCGTTCCGTCCATGACGACCATATCGCGTGCGCCCATACGCACAAGGCGCGTACATAAATCGTCGATCATCGGTTTGTATTCCTCAAAGGACTGAAAGCGTTCAAACGGCCAGCAGGCCGTGCCCGCACAGACATAGAGGCCGTACCGGTCCATCAGCTCCTTCAAAAGTACAGGATCCGTCGGCAGATACCCCACAGGACCGAGTTCGAGCGCCCGGTATCCGGCCTCGGCAGCCTGGCTCAAAAACGTTTCGTAAGGCGTGCCGGAGGGCTTTCCGTCCTGATACCAGACGCCCCAGGAGCAGGGAGCCGTCGCAATTGTCACATGCATTGCTGATTCCTCACTTTTCTTTATGAATGATTTTCACCGGACTGCTGAACGATTGCGGAATTTCCCTAATCTTCAATATGGACGGCGTTGGTGTAGGCGATCATCGAGCGCTGTTTCATCGCCTCGCCCCAATACTCCACACGCAGCCATCCCTCTTTGGCCGGCAGGTCCGTGCGGATCTCGCTGTCGTCATTCTCGAGCTCAAACTCGCACAGGTTTTTCGCCCCGCGGCCAACGATGCGTATCGTATCGATCTTCAGGCCGAATTTTTCCCACACGAAGCGGCGCGCCTTCATATCCACCCCGATGCGCAGAGACAGCGTTTTTCCCGCCTTTATCGTGTCGCCCGGGAGGATATGCCCCCCGTCCACTGTGATCTCGATCTTCGGGCGCGGGCCCATCGTCACCATGGTGTGTCCGCGGCGGATCGCGTCCTTGGCAAGCTCCGGCGTGATTTTTTCCGCATCCGCGGCAAGGTATGTGCAGCCAAACGGCACCTGCTCCTCCTCAAGCGCATGCCAGTCGCGCCCATAGCAGGCCGCTACATGGTGACCCGCGTCGAGAAGGTCGTTCCATAGCCTCATCGCGCGCGGATTGCGCGGCATAATGCCGGGAAAATCCTCTGACCAGACTTCCAGATAGTCGACATTCTCCCACTTTTTCACGGGGTAATCCCAGTAGCACCCGGTGCACATGGGGTTGCCCAGGGCAAACGGATGCGCAATGCCGACGAGACCGTCATTGGCCTTGACCTCGGCGATCTTCTCATCGATGTTCGTCAGGTCCGCCGTGCGCCAGTCGACATATTTTTTGCAGTCGAGCACGACCATATGTCCGTAAAACGCCGTCCACTCAATGCCATGAATCACCGGCACTGTACGCGCCTGAAGCTCCGGCGTCAGCTCGCGAAGCCCCGACATCGTGTTGTGATCCGTCAGTGCGATCAGCTCCAGAGCGCGGCTTTTCGCCGCCTCGCACAGCCCCTCGACGGTGAATTGCCCGTCGCTGTGCAGGGTGTGGTTATGTAATTCGCAGGCAAACCATTTCATGCCTTTCTGACCCCCTCGATACGGATGCTGTAGGTGCATGTTTCGGTGGCTACGGCGTGCACCTGCACCAGAGCGCGCCAAACGCCCGGCATGATCGGCCCCGGTTCGAAGCCGTACGTGGCGTCGCTTTCGCCGATTTCATGATACTGATGGTTCGGATGGCGGTGCGCGCAGCCGCGGTAGCGCCCTTCGGCGTCATCGACGGAGATTGTCGCCAGCGTGACCACCGGCAGGTAATCCTCCCAGGTACCGTAAGCATTTCTCCACTCGCCGGGCGCGTAATTGTCCAGGCCCGCCTCGATCAGCATGCGTGAAAGCTCCCTGTCTTCGAGCGCTTTGGGTTCATAATCATATGTGATTTCAAGCTTTTCATACGCGTCTGACACAGTGAATGCATGACAGAGACAAGTGTTGACGTCTTTGGGCGTCATGACCGCCCGCACGTCGAGCAAACAATCTTTTTTCAAAACAGCAATCTCCTCTTTTCCTTTCACCTTACACGCAACCGGCCTTTGGACATATCCAACTACAAGTATACTGTTTTTTCGCTGTTTTGCAAGCGCGCGGCGCGATGAAATACAAAATAGCCTGCGGCTATTTTGTATTTCATCGCATGGCGGTTGTCCGCAAGGGCGAGACATGCGAGTTTTCTTATTGTTCCGCAAGAAAAAGGACCGCGCCTGACGGCCCGGTCCTGCTGCTTCCAGTTTCCCCTATGCAGACGTACGTATTTTTCTGAACTCCGGCTCTATTTCACGAGTTTTTCGTAAAACGCCTGATCCTCCACCTTCCCGACTGCGGAGATGGACACCTGATCAAAATCAAGCACCCGCGCCGCCAGTGCGCGGATCTCCTCCGCTGTAACGGCGTCATAGCGCTCAATGATATCGTCCGGCGTCTGCACATCGCCATACACCATCTCGCTCCTCGCCAGGAAGCTCATGCGCGAGCTCGTCGACTCCAGGCCCATGAGCATATTCGCCTTGATCTGTTCGCGCACGCGTATGAGTTCCTCTTCCGAAACGCCGTTTTCAGAAATTTCGTGCAGTTCCTGACAGATGATCTCCAGCGCCTTTTTCTGCATTTTTGGTGAAAGGGCGACATAGATGCCGAACGCGCCCGTGTCGATGCTCGGGCTCGTAAATGTGTAGATGGAATAACACAACCCCTGCTCCTCGCGCACCTTCTGGAACAGGCGCGAGGACATGCCCCCGCCCAAAATATTGTTGAAGATCTGCATTGCATACCGGTCTTCCGATCCGCTTGGGATGGACGGAAAGCCCAGGCAGATATGTGTCTGCTCGATATCCTTTTTCTTCACGACCGTCGTCTTCTGATAATTGGCGGGCGGGCAGGGATTTTCCCCCTTCCCGTTCAGGACAGAAAAGCGCTTTTTGACGTATGCCAAATGTTCGTCGGTAAAGCTGCCTGAAATCGCAACAATGATAAAATCCGGCCGGTAATGCTCCCCCAGGTAGCGGCGCATGGTTTTGCCATCCATGTTTTCAAGCGTCTCGCGTTTTCCAAGGATCGGCATGCCCAGCGCAGACCCGCGGTAGATACTCTCCAGCATCTGCTCCGTCACAAGGTCCTCCGGTGAATCCTCATACATGCCGATCTCCTCGACAATGACGCCGCGCTCCGTCTCCACGTCTTCCTCGTCGAACTTTGCCTCAAGCACCATGTCGAACAGGATGTCAAGGCCAGTCTGCAGGTGATAATCGAGCGTTTTCAGATAGAAGCTGGTGCACTCCTTCGTTGTGAAGGCGTTGACCTGTCCGCCGATCGAATCCATCACGCGCGCCATGTCGGACGCGCTCTTTGTTTTCGTTCCCTTGAATACCATATGTTCGATAAAATGGGAAACGCCGTTCAGCTCAGCGGGCTCATTGCGCGTGCCAGACTGCACCCAAACGCCGACCGAGGCCGAGCGCACATGCGGGATCTTTTCAAATACGATTCTCACGCCATTGTCTAAAACCAGCTTCTCATGCATACCTTATCCACCTTTGTCTTTTATGCATCCGCACACGGCAGACTCTCATCCCATAGTATGACCGCCCTGCGCACGAAACATGCGCAGGGCGGATTGTGGCACTTCCGCACAATGCATCCGGCACAGGCCGGCCCGCTTTGCGGATCTTATTTTTCGCCGTTCTTTTCCAGCTCCGCGTAAGCGTCCTTGCGCGAAAGGTTAATGCGGCCCTTTTCGTCGATCTCGACGACCTTGACCCACGTCATGTCGCCGATATTGAGCACATCCTCAACCTTGTTGACGCGGTGATTCTCCAGCTTCGAGATGTGGACAAGGCCGTCCTTGCCCGGGGCGATCTCGACAAAGGCGCCGAAGGTCATGATACGCGTGACTTTGCCGTAGAACATATCGCCGATCTCAGGATCCTTGGCAATGGCCTCGATCGCCTTCTTCGCGCGCTCGCAGTCCTCCAGACTGATGGCCGCGATGCACACGCTGCCGTCGTCCTCAATGTCGATCTTCGTATTGGTGTCAGCCGTGATCTTCTGAATGACAGAGCCGCCCTTGCCGATGACCTCACGGATCTTGTCCGGATCGATCGTCAGGCGCAGCATCTTCGGCGCATACTTGGAAAGCTGCGCCCGCGGCGCGGCGATGCACGGCAGCATGATCTCGTCAAGGATCTCATAGCGTGCGATGCGCGTGCGCTCAAACGCCTCTTTGATGATCGCCGGCGTCAGGCCGTCGACCTTGATATCCATCTGGATGGCGGTGATGCCGCGCTTTGTGCCTGCGACCTTAAAGTCCATATCTCCGTAGAAATCTTCCAGCCCCTGGATATCGGTAAAGGTGATAAAGCGCTCGCCCTCGGTCACCAGGCCGCAGGAAATACCGGCGACAGGTGCCTTGATGGGAACGCCGGCATCCATCAGCGCCAGCGTCGAGGCACAGACGGACCCCTGCGAAGTCGAGCCGTTCGATGACAGGACCTCGGAAACAAGGCGCAGCGCGTACGGGAACTCCTCCTTGGAGGGGATTACGCACTCCAGTGCGCGCTCAGCAAGCGCGCCGTGACCGATCTCGCGGCGGCCCGGGCTCCTGGAGGGCTTCGCTTCACCGACGGAATAGCCGGGGAAGTTGTACTGATGCATATATCTCTTTTCTTCTTCTTCATAAATGGTGTCGAGCGTCTGCGCATCTCTGAGCGTGCCGAGTGTGAGCGCTGTAAGCACCTGTGTCTGACCGCGGGTGAAGAGGCCCGAGCCATGCACGCGCGGAAGAACGCCGACCTCGGCACCGAGCGGGCGCACCTCGTCCAGCGCACGCCCGTCAACGCGTTTGCCCTCGTCAAGGATCCAGCGTCTGACAATATACTTCTGCAGCTTGTAGAAGCACTCGTCAATGGCGGCAGAGCTGTCGGGATATTCGGCGGCCAGCTTCTCCTTGACTTCGTCCACGATCGGCGCGAGACGCGCGTCGCGCACGGTCTTGTCGTCCGTGTCGAGCGCTTCCTTCACACGGTCGTATGCAAGCGCCTTCACCGCCTCATAAAGCGCATGCGGCGCCTCGGCGGAAACGTAGCTGAACTTCTCCTTACCGATATCGCGCTTGATCTCTTCAACAAATGCGACAATCGGCTTGAGCACCTCGTGCGCCTTTAAGATGCCGTTATAGACGATATCTTCCGGCACCTGATCGGCGCCGGCCTCGATCATGACGATCTTCTCCGCGCTCGCCGCGACGGTGACATGCATCTCGCTCTTCGCGCGCTCGGCGGCAGTGGGGTTGATGACATACTCGCCGTCGACAAGCCCCACTACGCAGCCCGCGATCGGGCCGGCCCAGGGGATATCGGAGATGGAGAGCGCGATCGACGCGCCGACCATCGCCACGATCTCCGGTAGGTTGTCCGTCTCCACCGACATGACAGTCGCAGCAATTGCGACGTCGTTCCTCATATCCTTCGGGAAGAGCGGGCGGATCGGACGGTCGATCAGGCGCGAAGCCAGGATCGCCTTTTCGCTCGGCCTGCCCTCACGGCGCATAAAGCTGCCGGGAATACGCCCTACCGCGTAGAGTTTTTCCTCAAAATCCACGGACAGCGGGAAGAAATCGATGCCGTCGCGCGGCTTTGCCGACGCGGTCGCGGTGACGAGCACGCACGTCTCGCCGTAGCGCACCATGCATGCGCCGTTGGCAAGACCGGCAAGCTTGCCGGTCTCTACGACAAGTTCGCGCCCGGCAAACATTGTCTTGTACGTTTTCTCCTTCGGGAATTGAATCTTTTTGATCATTTTTCTGCCTCCATTCGTAATGGGGCGAACAGGTCTTACACCTTTTAGCACTTGAAGCCGTATCCGAAAAAGCTCGGGTATGCCTTCAACTGCTAAAAACGCTGTAAAACCCGCCCGCCTGATACCAAATTTAATGATATAAAAAACCGGACCCCGTCCGGCGGGCAACGGCCGCGCGCGCCGGGCAAACGGCGGCGCTCTGTGAAAGTGGGGCTGGCTTGACAGCCAGCCCCATCATTTGCTGCTTCTTACTTTCTGATGCCGAGCTTTGCAATCAGGGCACGATAACGCTCAATATCCTTCTTTGCCAGATAGTTGAGCATGTTGCGGCGCTGGCCGACCATTTTCAAAAGGCCGCGGCGCGAATGGTTGTCCTTCTTGTGCACCTTGAGATGCTCGGTAAGTTCGTTGATGCGCGCCGTCAGGATCGCGATCTGCACTTCCGGGGAACCGGTATCGTTCTCGTGCGTGCGGTTTGCCTCGATGACGGACTGCTTGACTTCTTTGCGGATCATAATTCGTTCCTCCTAATAAATCTGTCTCCGTGCGCCGTGTACAGGGCGGGTAGGGCGTCTGCTCAAACAGGCCATGTATCCCCGAACTCAGCTGCAGGACGTTATTGCCTTGCTATTTTATCACAAACATCCGCTTTTGTAAACATTATTTTCTTATTTGCGCAATTCTATGCCATAAGACGCAGTTTTGCCGCCCGACCGTAAGATTGCATAATTTTTTTCTTCTCTCCGCTTATAACTTTTCCTTTTGCACTATTGCCGTTTTGGCGCAGCATTGATATAATAGGGGCAAGATAGGCGGGTTTGCCATGCTGCGCGGCTGACGCGCGGCATTATCGTTTCGCTTTATCTTACACTCTTTCTTTCATAAACTTTGCAGGTTTTTTGCTGCGCTGCCGGGGCTTTGCCCCGGCATTTTTATTTGTTCCGCACGCGGGTGCGGCGCCGTCCGTCACTTCCCGATATTTCCCGCAAAAAGACGACATTTTTTGTCCATAATGTCGGTTTTTGACGATATTTTACGGCATTAAATAGGCGAATCGTCTTGCATATGTGTGAAAATTATGGTAATTTAATCTCACGGCGCCGAAGAATTCTAAAATTGAAAAGAATTGGAAGGGTTTGTAATGGATACAAAAATAAAGGTACTTATTGCGGACGATAACGCGGAGTTCCTTACACTTTTGACGGAGAGACTGTCGGCCGAGCCGATGATTGAACTCGCCGGATCCGTTTCAGACGGGCACGAACTGGTACGTGCTGCGTCCGAAACCGCACCTGATATTGTGATCACAAACGCCATCCTGCCTCATCTCGACGGCCTTGGCGCGCTGAAGCTGATCAACAGCCTGAACCTGCGCCGCAGGCCGGTATATTTCGTCGTTTCCTCGTTTTCGAGCGATCAGACGACGCTTGAGGCGTCGATGCTCGGCGTAAGTTATTTCATGCTCAAACCGTTCGACCTTGAAATGCTTGTCGACCGCATCAAAGTATGCATGTCTCTTGCAAAGCCCGAGATCACCATTCAGGCGCCGAAGCTGCATCCCGAACTGGATATTGAAGTGCGCGTCACAAACGTGATCCACGAGATTGGCGTGCCGGCGCACATCAAGGGCTATCAGTATCTACGCGACTCGATCATCATGGCCATCGGCGATATGGACGTGATCAACGCCATCACAAAAGTGCTCTATCCGACCGTAGCTAAAAAATATCACACCACGCCGTCGCGCGTGGAGCGCGCCATCCGTCACGCCATCGAGGTGGCCTGGGACAGGGGCGACCTTGAGACGCTGCAGAGCTTTTTCGGGTATACGGTGTCCAATTCCCGCGGCAAACCCACCAATTCGGAATTTATTTCGATGATTGCCGACCGTCTCAGGCTGCAGATGAAAACAGAAGCTTCCGTCTGACCCGGACGATTCCCCCGGCGCGCATGCCGTGCATCCGGCCAAGGCCGCGCCTGCGTATATCTCAGGAACAAGATTCCCTGCATGAACCGCCGCGTCCGATCATAGAGATGGGGTAAGGTGGTGCATGTGTTTTGTATATCATTCTTCGAAAAAATCAGATCTTGACCGCGCTTGTATGCCTCCTTGCGCTGATGGCATCCGTTGCGAGCTTCCGCTTTTTTTCAGGTGAAAGCACGGCCGTCAGCGCCTCGTCAGGCGGCAACTGGGGACTCAGCTTCCAAAAGGAGGGGCAGACGCCTGTCGGGAACGCCACTCCGGACTTTTTGAAGAAATACAACGCCTATTTTGTCGGCGATACGTCGGAAAATGTGATTTACCTGACCTTTGACGCAGGCTACGAAAATGGGTATACCCCTGCGATTCTGGAGGCGCTCGCGCGCCACAATGCCAAGGCGACCTTTTTTGTCGTCGGCAATTACATTGAAACAAGTCCGGATCTCGTCCGCCGCATGGTGGAAGAGGGACACACAGTCGCCAACCATACCTACCATCATCCCGACATGTCAAAAATATCGGATCTTGATGCTTTTCAGAAGGAGATATCAGACCTCGAGGCGCTGTACCGGAAGACGACCGGCCAGGAAATGAAAAAATTCTACCGGCCGCCGCAGGGCAAGTACAGCGAAGCAAACCTTATGCACGCCAGGCAGCTAGGCTATACCACGTTTTTCTGGAGCCTGGCGTATGTCGACTGGTATACCGACCGTCAGCCCACGCACGAGCAGGCGTATGCAAAGCTTCTGCCGCGTATCCATCCGGGTGCCATCGTGCTCCTGCACAGCACGTCGAAAACAAACGCGGAGATCCTTGACGACCTGCTCACGAAATGGGAAGAGATGGGCTACTCATTCGGCACACTCGACGATCTTGTATCTGCATAGGGTTTTTCCTCCATCCGGGCATGCGATCCGATCTATTTTATAGCACGACAGGCAATTGATGCAACAAGCGCGCCGCACAAGAAGTGCGGCGCGCTTGTTATTGTTATTCCGGCACTGTGGACCGGGTAAAACGGCCGTTTTTTCGCCGGGCGGCCTTCATGCAAAAAAATCCTTCAGACGCGTCTGAATTCCCTGCGGAAACACGTGGCCGAGCCCGGGCACAACATGAAGCGCACATACGCCGCCCTGCGCGCGCATCACTGCACAAAAGCGCTCAGCGCACGGCAGACAGTCCGTATCGTGCGAACCGGCAAAAACCGTCATCGGAACCGATTTTGCCGATTTTGGGTCGGCGCCGCCTTTCTTCCCGCCCAAACACGGGAGCCACGGAGCGACAAGCGCCGCCCCGTCCAGGCGCATCCCTTTGAAAAGCGCGCGCAGTATGACGTCGCATCCCGCCGAAAACCCTCCGGCAAAGACGCGCTGAAACCCCAGCTGGTATGCCCGGGCAACTGCACGCATCAATGCTTCATCTCCTGCTCCGTCCGTCTCCCAGCGGTAAATGCCGGCAGCGTCGGGCTCGCCCGAACGCAGGTATTCCACCTGCAGCCCGTGCGTTTCCAGGCATCCCCAGTCCGCCGCTGCGTGCCGGTCAGTCTGCTGATTGCCATGCAGCGCGATGAGCAGGTCCGGCGCGCGCCTTTCAGTCAGTGAAAACCAGGGCTTTTCCGCTTTCAGCGCCTGCTCATAGCGTGCGTCGGATATCCGGCGCAGGGCCTCAAAGCGCTCGTCTCCCCACAGGGAGGCGAGGTCATCGTCTTCAAAAGCCGCCGGCCGATACCAAAGCCCGTCCTGTTCAATCGCCTTTTCAAGGATGCCGATCGCCTGTTCCCGTTCGCCGCAGAGCGCCGCAAGACAGGCGCGGAAATTTGCAGTCTGGGCAGGGCACTGCGTCTGGGCAGCAAGGCGGTGCTCCTCCAAAAACAAACGCGCCCGCTGCGCGCCGTGCGTCTCAAGCAGTTCGATTGTCCTGTCGAGAATGGTTTCGCCTGTCAAAATTGTCTCTTCCATTTTATCCCCCTTTTTGCCGTTCATGCAAAACGGCCGGTCCGGGCATAAAAATGCCCGGGAGCGTCGTCCTCTCCCGGGCTGGACACATGCATCTGTTTTCCCTTCCGCGCCGCGTTTTAAAAAAACGCGCAAAACTGCGCTGGGGAAGCAGCAAAAGCCACGCCGGGAGCCATGGCCTGCAAACGATATTTTTTCATACAGGACCGCCCCCTTTTGTGCGTGATCGTGTTCACAGTATACATCTTTTATCTGTGTGTTTCAAGACAAATTTTCAGCCTTTTACCGCACCGGCGACGACGCCTTCGATGATATATTTCTGACAGGCGAGGTAAAATACGATAATAGGCAGGATCGACAGGACGAGCATCGCCATCAGCGCACCCATATCCCTGCCGCCGTACGAACCCGTAAGCACGCCCTGCACCGCCACGGGAATGGTCTTATAATTTGTTCCGATGACAAGCGCCGGCAGGAGGTAATCGTTCCAGATCCACATGGCATTCAGGATGGCGACCGTGATCGCTGTGGGTTTGAGGATCGGCAGCACGACGGCGAAAAAAAGCCGCACCGGACCACAGCCGTCGATCGTAGCCGCCTCCTCCACCTCGAGCGGAATGGATTTGACAAAGCCGCTGAACAAAAAAACCGATAACCCCGCGCCGAAGCCGAGATAAAGGATGATCATCCCCGGCGGCGTGTCGATGCGCAGAAGATTGGCGATCTTTGACATGGAAAACATGACCATCTGAAACGGAACGATCATGGAAAAGACAAACAGATAGTAAAGCGCCGTGGAAAACGCGCACTTGACGCGTGTGATATACCACGCGGTCATCGCTGTGAAGAAGACCAGCGCCGCGACCGATCCGACGGTGATAAAAAGCGAATAGCCAAACGCACTGGCAAAGCCGCTTTTGGTAACGCCTGTGACATAGTTTTCCATCCCCACAAACGTCTCTGCATCCGGAAGCAGGAACGGCGCGCTCTGGATAAAAAAGCGTCCTTTGAAGGAATTGACCAGAACGATCGCGATCGGCAGGAGGAAGATCACCGCAAGGATGATAAGCCCCAGTACCGCTGCCGCGCGCCCTATTTCGTTTTTCGTCATCAGCTCTCCACCTCCTGCGTGCGCGTAAAGCGCAGCTGAACCCAGGCAATCGCGGCCACGATGAGAAAAAAGACCACGGCTTTCGCCTGCCCGACGCCCTCGTAGCCTGTACGGCCATAGAACGTATTGTAGATATCGAGTGCGAGCATGGCCGTCTGCTTTTGCGGCGCGCCGCGCGTCAATGCAAGGTTCTGGTCAAAGAGCTTGAACGAATTGGTCAGCGTCAAAAATGTGCAGATGGTGATCGCCGGCGCAGCCATCGGGATCGTCACATGCCGCAGCACGGCGGCGGCGCCCGCGCCGTCGATCCTGGCCGCCTCCCGCAGCTCGGGCGGGATGTTCTGGATGGCGGCGATATAAATAATCATCATATATCCCACAAGCTGCCAGTTCATCAGAACGACCAGCCCCCAGAAGCCGTATTTCGCGTTCATGGTGATGTCTGCGCCCCAGCGCGCGAGCACGCCGTTGATGATCAGCTGCCAGATATAGCCGAGCACGATGCCGCCGATCAGGTTGGGCATGAAAAACACCGTCCGGAAACCGTTCGTGCCCCAGAGCTTCTGCGTGAGCGCAAGCGCCAGAAAAAACGCGGCGATATTGATCGTAACGACGGAAAGCACCGTAAACTTGACCGTAAACCACAGGGCGCTGACAAAATCCCGGTCGCCCGCAAACGCGCGCACATAATTTTCAAGCCCCACCCAGCGCGCGTTTGTGACCGTGGTAAAGCGCGTGAACGACAGATATACCCCCATCACGAACGGGATCAGAAACGCGATGCAAAACGCCGTAAGCGTCGGCAGCACGAATAGGACGAACTGCTTTTTCAGATCTTTGCGCATAAAAACTCCTTCTCCCCGCCGCTGCGCCGCATTGTTTGCCGTGCGGTTACAGGGCGTTCGCTTTTTCCCGCTTCCAGCTCTCGGTCACGGCCGTAACGACGTCGCTCCACTCGCGCGTTCCCTGCGCATACTGCAGAAGCGCCGCGCCGAATTCGTTCTTGAATTCCTGGCTCGGGAAGATGGTGAAATTCCAGGGGATGTTCTCGATCCCCTCCTGGGCCGACCATTTGAGCACCTCGCGCGCGAGCGGGTCGTCCGGCTTGTCGTTTTCCCCAAACGTGCCGAACGGCGCGATAAAGCCGAGATCACCCGTCACGCGTTTTTTGCCCTCGTCGCTGGTGTAGAGCCATGTGAGGAAATCGATCGACGCGTCCTGATCCGCCTGCGGCGCGTTTTTGTTGATGCAGAAATAGTTCTCCGTTCCGATGCAGAGGCCCTGCGTCTGTTCCCCGTCCATACCGATGAAGAGCGGCAGGAAGCCCACGTCCTCCGCCTTTACGGTGTTGCCCGACACGTCGGCGATCTGGCTGTAGGCCCAGTTGCCGTTCTGCACCATGGCACATTTGCCGAGTGCAAATTCCGCCATGGAGTCTACGACGGTCTTGCTGCCGAGCATTGTTTTCGGCGAGATGGAGTGGTCGAGATACAAATCAAAAAGGCGTTGAAAGCCATCCGCGTAGCGGAAGGTGATTTCCCCTGTCGCGGCGCTGTCCGCCAAGTCTGCGCCGCTGTCGCGGAATTCGTAGTACAGCGGCACGTTTGCCAGGTGCGTATGCCACCGCCACTCCTCGCCCGGCGCGAGAGAGGTCGACGCAAACACGCCCTCGATGCCGAGCGCATCCTTTTTCGCCGTCATGTCCTCGGCGACGGCTTTGAGCGTGTCAAAGCTCTTGATCTCCTCGGTCGACTTCACCTTCGCTCCGCTCATTTTGAAGTATTCGTCCATGATCGCCCGGTTATAAATGATGCCATACCCCTCGATCGCGAACGGGATGCCGTAAACGCCGTCCCCGTCGTGGATGGCGGCCGCCTTATCGATCAGCTCGGCGTACAGGTCCGTATCTTTCAGGTCGCGGCAGTAATCCTTCCACGCCGCATAACCGACCGGTCCGTTGACCTGAAAAATGGTCGGCGCGCCGGATTTTGCGATCTCCGATTTCAGCTGCTGCTCGTATGTGCCGGAAGCCGCCGTCTCCACCTTGACCGCAATTCCCTTCGCCTTCTGATATTCCTCGGCTATGACTTTATACGCATCGTTCTGTTCCGGTTTGAAATTCAAAAAATAAACGCTGGGCGCCGCCTCCTTTTGCGCGCAGGATGCAAACATTCCCGCCATGGTCGCGAGACAGACCGCCAGTGCTGCGGCGTGTTTGATGTGCTTCATATCCATTCTCCTTTTTGTATGCAGTGACGAATCTTAAAAAAGTATCCCCGCGGCAGGGCTTTAATATGCACTGTGTGGACGATCCAAATATCCTGTCTCCGCGGAACAGGCAAAAAATATTTTGAAAACGGCTTGAAAATGAAAAATCCATGTGATATAATCGTTAAACAAATGCGATGATAAAGAGAGTAGCCCGTGCAGCGGCGGGCAGAGAGGGCTGGGCATGGCTGAAACCCGGCCCGCGCCGCGCACCCGTGAAGTTCACTTTTGAGCACCCGGCTTAACGCATAGCAAGTAGGCCGCGGCGCAGTGGCAGCGTTACGGCCAAAGGAGTGTTTGCTCTGTGCAAAAATTAGGGTGGTACCGCGGAAGGTCGGCCTTTCGTCCCTTGTGTGAGGGATGAAGGGTTTTTTTGTTGTCCAAAATGCCGCTTGGCAGGCCGTGCGCCGCCCGTTTTCCACACAAATCAAACCACATCATAAGATTTTCGAAAAAGGAGTGCAGACCATGAAAGCACAGCTTGAAGCCATTTTGAAAAACGCGACAGCCGAGATCAAAACCGTGGCCGACCGTGCCGCGCTCGAGAATGTACGTGTCAAATTTCTCGGCAAAAAAGGCGAGCTTACGGCCATCCTGCGCGGCATGAAGGACCTGTCCGCCGAGGAGCGCCCCATCATCGGCCAGCTTGCAAACGACGTGCGCGCCGCTATCGAAACGGCGATCGAGGCCGCGTCAAAGGGCGTTGAGGAGGCCGCGCTGAACGCGCGTCTTGCGCGCGAGACGATCGACGTCACCATGCCCGGCGAGGAGCCTGTCATCGGCGTGAAGCATCCGCTCACGCTCGTCCTCGATGAGATCAAGGACATTTTTATCGGCATGGGCTTTGAAATCGCCGAAGGGCCGGAGGTCGAACTCGACCATTACAACTTCGAAGCGCTGAACATTCCGAAAAACCATCCCGCGCGCGACACGCAGGATACCTTCTATATCTCCGACAATGTCGTGCTGCGCACGCAGACCTCTCCCGTGCAGGTGCGCACGATGGAGAAGAAAAAGCCGCCGATCCGCATCATTTCGCCCGCGGCGTTACCATGGCGGACCTGAAAGCGACGCTTGAAGTGTTCGCCAAGCGCCTTTACGGCGAGGATACGGTCGTGCGCTTCCGCCCGCACCACTTCCCGTTCACGGAGCCGTCGGCCGAGATGGACGTCATGTGCTTCATGTGTCACGGCGAGGGCTGCCGCCTGTGCAAGGGCGAGGGCTGGATCGAGATCCTCGGCTGCGGCATGGTCCATCCGAAGGTGCTCGAAACGTGCGATATCGATCCGGACGAATACAGCGGCTGGGCGTTCGGCATGGGGCTTGAGCGCGTCGTCATGCGCCGCTTCAAGATCGACGACATCCGCATGTTCTTCGAAAACGACGTGCGTTTCCTGCATCAGTTTTAATCAGGATAGGAGGAGCGAATCATGAATCTTTCAAAAAAATGGCTTGCCGATTATATAAAGCTCGATGAGAACCTCACCCCCCGCGAATTTTCCGAGCGGATGACGATGTCCGGCTCCAAGGTGGAAGGCTGGGAATTCCTCGGTGAGGAGATCCGCAACGTCGTCCTCGCGCGCGTGAATTCGATAGAGAAGCACCCCGATTCCGATCATCTCGTCATCTGCCAGGTCGAGATCGGCGGCGGCAATGTCAATCAGATCGTCACCGGCGCCGCCAACCTCACCCCCGGCGACCTGGTTCCCGCGGCGCTGCCCGGTTCCACGCTGCCCGGCGGCGTGAAAATCAAATCCGGCAAGCTCCGCGGCGTCAAATCCGACGGCATGCTCTGCTCGTTTCAGGAGCTCGGCCTCACCATCGGCGACGTGCCCGGCGCGTGCGAAAACGGCATTCTCGTCCTCGACAAATCGCTCGAAGGCCGTATTGGCGAGGATATCCGCACCGTGCTCGGCATCGACGATACGGTATGGGAATTTGAAATCACCTCCAACCGCCCCGACTGCTTCAGCGTCATCGGCCTTGCGCGCGAGGCGGCCGCCACGTTTGAAACGCCGCTCAACCTCCACACGCCTGCCGTGCGCGGCGGCAGCGGCGATATCTCCGAGTATCTGAACGTCACGGTGGAAGAACCCGCGCTCTGCCCGCGCTACACCGCGCGCGTCGTGAAAAACGTCAAGATCGAACCCTCGCCGGCATGGATGCGCGAGCGCCTGCGCGCCATGGGCGTGCGCCCGATCAACAACATCGTCGACATCACAAACTATGTCATGCTCGAATACGGCCAGCCCATGCATTCGTTCGACTACGCGTGCCTGAAGGGCAGCGCCATCGACGTGCGCCTGGCACGCGCGGGCGAGCACTTCAACACCCTTGACGGTCAGGAGCGCAACCTCACGGAGGATATGCTCGTCATCGCCGACAGCGTGCGCCCCGTCGCGGTCGCCGGCGTAATGGGCGGCGAAAACAGCGAGATCACCGATGCGACGCGCACCGTTGTCTTCGAGTCGGCGACCTTCAACGGTCCTTCCGTTCGCATCACGGCGAAGAAGCTCGGCATGCGCACGGATGCCTCCGCCCTTTTTGAAAAGGGCCTGGACGTACAGAACACCATCCCCGCACTCGAGCGCGCGTGCGAGCTTGTCGAGCTGCTCGGCGCGGGTGAGGTCGTCGGCGGGATGATCGACGTGCTGAACGCCGACCTTCAGCTGCGCCGCCTGCCGCTGGAGTGCGAAAAGATCAACCGGCTCATCGGCATCGATGTTTCGCGCGCAGAGATGGAGCGCATCCTGACCAAGCTCGGCTTCGGCATTGAGGGCGACGAGATCGTCGTTCCCTCCTGGCGTCCGGACGTGGAGCGCATGGCCGATGTCTCCGAGGAGATCGCGCGCTTCTACGGCTATGATAAAATCCCGACCACGCTGTCCGCGGGTGGGAGCACGCAGGGCAAACTCACCTCTCGCCAGGCGTTCGAGCGCGACCTCGCGCAGGCCTGCCGCTCGGTGGGCTACGACGAGGTCTTCACCTATTCCTTCATCAGTCCGAAATTCTACGACAATATCCTCCTCGCCTCTGACAGCCCGCTGCGCCGCTCGGTCAAAATCCTGAATCCGCTCGGCGAGGATCTGAGCATCATGCGCACGACCTCCCTTCCCTCCATGCTCGAGGTCATTGCGCGCAACGCCAACCGCCGCAATCCCTGCGCAAAGCTCTATGAGCTCGCAACGGTCTATACCCCCGTGCTTACCGATACCGGCGACGTCGACGCCGCCGCCCTCCCGTGCGAGAGCAAGGTCCTCACGCTCGCAGCATACGGCGAAATGGATTTCTTCAAACTCAAGGGCGCGCTGTGCGCGATCTTCAAGTCGCTCAAAATCACGTCCTTTGCCTTCGAGGCGCTCAAGGACGATCCGTCTTACCATCCCGGCCGCTGCGCACGCGTAACGCTGGGCGGCAGGAGCGCGGGCGTGATCGGCGAGATCCATCCGCGCGTGCTGAAAAACTACGGATTGAACGTTCCTGTCTGTGCGGCGGAGATTCGTCTGGACGATATTGAGAGCGCGGTCGAAACCGGACGTGTGTTCCACGCGCTGCCGCGCTTCCCCGCGTCTTCGCGCGACATCGCTGTCGTCTGCGACGAATCGCTCCCCGTCGCGGCCATCGAGCAGTGCATCCGCGAGAGCGCCGGCAAACATCTGGAGAGCGTCACCCTGTTCGACGTCTATCGCGGCGAACAGCTGCCCGCGGGCAAAAAGAGCGTTGCCTACTCCATGTCTCTGCGCGCGAGCGACAGTACCATCACCGACGAGGAGAGCGACCGCGCCATGAACCGCGCGATCAAAGCGCTGGAAGAGAAGCTCGGCGCGACGCTGCGCGCGTAATTTTTGATAAAGGTTCTTCCGGGATACGAAGCTGTATGCGGCAAGTGCGGCGCAGGGCTGCCTGTACCGCGCTTGCCGCAAATATCAGAGAATTTTCAGAATTTGTTCACCCATTCGCCGCATCTATCAGGTATACTGTTTATATACCTTTGATCGACAAGGGCGGACACGGTTTTGCGGGGGCGGAAACTGCCCCTGGGCTGTGTTGTCCTCCTCGCCTTGCGCCAGTAAGATTTCGTCGTCCGCCTTGCCGGGAGCGCCTTCCGCTCCCGAAAAACGCCTTCGGATCCCAGTGAGGCCAAAGGGTATGATGGCAAGACCGCAGTCCGAACGCGGGCTGCCGCCCGCGGAGAGCGAGAACGCCGCCAGCGCGCCCGTTGGGGCTTTCCGTGGCGCGGTTCCCCTTATCCATCAAAGGTGCACTGGATGCATTTTGTTCAGCAGGTGATGCGGCAGTGCGGTATGTACGCGCGCTATTGCAGCTGCGTATTTCTTTTCCGTGATTTTTTGCGGGCGCTCTTTACACCGCCCGCCAAATAGTTTATAGTTAATGTATCGTGATTTGCGGCAGTATGTATTGGACGCGGACCGCCTGCGGCGGCGCGGCCTTCTTCTATTGCACCATGCATACACCGCAGGTTCATATTATCTGGCAGAAGGGGGCCTGGCCATGTTTGACGGAACGCGTAAATTCAGTCTGGTTGAGGACAACGAAAAAGAGATGAAGCGCATCCTCACCGCCGTTTATGACGCTTTGAAGGAGAAGGGATACAACCCGATCAATCAGATCGTCGGGTATATTCTGTCGGAAGACCCCACCTATATCACCAACTACAACAACGCCCGCAGCCTCATCCGCAAGATCGACCGCGATGAGCTCCTGCAGGAGCTTGTACGGCAGTATCTTGGAGAGTGAACGTGCTCTCCCCTCTCTTTGTGCGCACAGGTCTGCTGAAGAATATGCGCGTCTGCTCTGATCCACTCAAGCGCTGAAAAGCGCCCGGCAAAACAGTCGTTTTGCCGGGCGCTTTTTCAATATTCAGCCGTTTGCTTCGCCGCATACTGCGCTATGTATTCTTTCGCCCGCGCAGCCGTACCCGCTTCGACGACCAGCGTCATACCGGTCGGAAATTCGCTGGGTTCAAAAGCGCTGAACTCTTCATCCGTAAGATTATAGCGTACGAGCGGTGTTTTCGTCCTGCAGGCGATCGCGTAGGCCTTGCGCAGGAACGCCATATCAAAGCGCCCGTCCATATATCCGAAATTCACGCTTTGGATGCTCTCTTCCTCCATAAGGTCTTCCAGCCAATGATCGGCCCGGCCGCAGAAATGAAGGCCCGCCCCTCCGAAATGCTGTGCGACCTTACGGTTATAGACAAGCGACGTCTCCACATACATCTCGCGCGAAAGGTTGACGCTCGTATCATCGCAAAGCGTCACGTTGCCCTTGAACAGATCATTTCCGCGCGGGCAATAGCCGTCGCGTCTGCTCCCGATGCGTGTAAGTTCCCTGTCCAGGAAAGCGATGAGCGTATCTGACACCACTTCGAGGAGCGCATGCACAAGCTCCGGTTCATCATACAGCTCATAATAAATCTCGTTGCCCCAGATCAGATGCGCCACGTCAAACGGCCCCTGCACATCCGAATGATGGATGGGGATATACTTCCGGCATTTGGGGTAATCAGCGAGCATCTCTTTATAATACGCATGCGTCTGCTCAATGCGCGCGCCGTAACCGCCGAGCAGATCGGGCACACCGCGGGATATCACTTTTT
>CAKTWY010000021.1 GCA_934630445.1 uncultured Eubacteriales bacterium | reverse complement strand
GTAGAGCCTTGTCCGGTTGGGAAAACGCCGGTGCAGCCGCGCGGCGCACAAAGGCAGAATCGTACCGAGCAGGAGCCCGACAAGGACGTCCTTTGGATAGTGAACGCCAAGATACAGGCGCGAGAATGCCACCAGGAGAGACAGCGCAGCCGCAGCGGCCCAGACCCACCGCCGCTTCAGCCACAGCGCGAGGGAGGTATAAAGCGTTGCGGCGTTCTGCGTGTGTCCGCTTGGGAAGGAATATCCCGTCGCAGTCTCGACGCGCAGAGAGCGGATGCCGTCCTCGCCGATCGGGCGCGGAAGGCGGAAAACATTTTTGATCAGACAATTGATCCCCAGGCTCAGCATCAGGGAAAACGCGATGCGCTCGCCCGCCTCGCGGTCGATGAGCCAGTAGACGAAGGCGATGACGGCGACGGTCGGAAGCGTCTCGCCGAGGAGCGTTGCGAAGATAAAAAACGCGTCGAGCGCGGGGCAGGCGATCTGCTGGATCGCACGAAGAATCTCGAGTTCCATAATCCACCTCTGTTTGGAATGACTGGATACTAGTATAAAATGATTTGCCGCAAAATACAAGGCGGAGACGGCGGGCAGTTGATTTTGCCGGCCGCATTCGGTATAATAACCTATTATATCGCGAGGGCTGTTTCGCCAACATAAAGCGCAGTGTGCAGCGAATGGCCGGCGAGCGGAAGGGAGGCGGACGGATGCGCAAAAAACAGAAAACAGCGGCGCTTGCCGTGCTCCTGGCGCTTTGCCTGCTTGCAGCCGGGTGCGCACCTAAAAACGCCGTGCGGCAAGACGGAGCAGCGGGTACTTCGCTTACGATCTGTTCGCAGCTCCCGTATTATGAGTCGAAAATCTTTTTTGACGCCTTCACACAGGCGACGGGCATTGAAGTAAACGCCGTTTACCAAAAGGATCTGACACAGGAGGAACAGGCGTCACCATCGGTCTGCCTGGGGGCGAGCGCGCTTGATCTGATGCAGATGGAAAAGGATGGGAAGCTTTTGGCGTATGCTTCGCCGGTGCTTGAACAGATTCCGGAAAAATACCGGCCGGACGGCGCGGCATGGACGCCATATACGATAGGTATTGTATGCTTTGCGGCGAATTGGAGCTGGCAGAACAGCACGAAAACGCATATGCCCGAATCGTGGAAGGATTTTCTCGCGAGTCAATATGAAAATGAGATTGCCTTTGCGCACCCGCGCTATTCGGATGCGTCTTACATGGTGTTGGTTTCACTGGTGCAGTCGATGGGAGAAAGTGACGCGCTTTTTTATTTTCAGCGCCTGAATCGGAACCTCCAGGGCTATACCGACCGGGAGGGGAAGAGCGTGACCGAGGCGGGAACGGGCGCGAAAAAGATAGCGCTTTGTTATGCAAACGAATCGCTCAAAGCCCAAAATGACGGCTATCAGCTGATCATGAGCTATCCTGAGGACGGGGCGATCTGGCTTCCATACGGCGCGGCGATCCTGAAGGGGGCACCGCGGGAGGAGCTTGAAAACGCGAAGCGCTTTATCGACTGGCTGATCGGGAAAGATGCACAGCAGCTTTTAAAAAAGCCGAATATCAGCAAGACGCCGCTTCATCAGGAGCTTTCGGATTATGGAAAAATGCAGGTCGCGGACAGCCTGACAAAGGATACTATGGATCTGGAGTTCGCATTTTCTTCGCGCGAATACCTGCTGGCGCGATATGAAGAAAAGGTGAGCGAATACGAAACAGCGCAGGAGGTAGCCGCCCGCCGAACCTGACGCGCGAAAGAGCGCGGAAAGGGATGGGAAATTCACCGCCAGAAGCCGCCTTTTTCGGCGGCTTCTTTTTGTATATTCCGCCTGTATACGGAATACGTATGGAGTATGCAGGAGGAGAAAGTATGGACAGAAAAACAAAACGTATACGCAGCGCCCGCGTGCGGCGCGCAGGCGGAAAAAAAGAGCAGGGGTGGCCGTCCGCCGGGGCGACGGTGGTAATCATCGTGCTGATGGTGACGCTTACGTTCCGCGCAATCGACACAGGCCCCATCGGTGCGTTCAAAGCCTGGCTCGGCGCGGTCATCCTGGGCGAGATCGACTATAAAGAGGCGATGGCAACGATCGGGCGCGCGGTTGATTTTGAAGACTTCACAGGTAAGGCGCAGGAGGCTGTGCGCGTTTTCGGTTCAAAGCTTTTCAATTCTGATGCGGAGGAGGACACCGACGCGTCAGGCGATGCGGCGGATGAGGAGGCGCCCGCAGAAGAAGACAGCGCTGTGATCGAAGAATATCCGCCGGTCGAGCCGAATGTTTTTCCGGAATACGGCGAGGATGAGGCGGAGCAGGGGCATACCGCCCTTCATGAGATGATCGGCGGCGCGCAGGAACTGTCGCTCGTGGAAGAGGCGGTCATGCCGGAAAGTCTTGACGCAGTGCTCCTGCGGTCGATCGAGCAGACGCGGGAGTATGAGGACGATACGACCAGCGGCGCGTTTGAGATCCCGCCGCCGGACATCGTGGACGATACGGTGTACGATTTGCCGTTTTCCTATAAAAGCCCGCTGAAAGGGCGGATCACCTCGCCCTTTGGCTACCGCGACCATCCGATCGACGGCCTTACAAAATTTCATTATGGCGCTGACATCGCGGTACCTACGGGTACAGCAGTCGGCGCCTTTGCAGCGGGTACAGTGAGCGAGATTGGAAAGAACACCATTTACGGCAACTATGTCAAAGTTCAGCATGCGGACGGATTCTGGACCTTTTATGGCCATCTGAGCCGCGCAACAGTCAAAAAGGGCGCCAAGGTAAAGATGGGCCAGAAAATTGCCCTTTCGGGCAATACCGGCAATTCCACCGGGCCGCATCTGCATTTTGAAGTGCGCCATAATAATTCGATCCTGAACCCGTTTGACTATGTTGTATTCCAGTAAAAACGGAAGGAAACCGTATCCTGGTTTTCTGTTCGCATTGCCAAACAGGGCGGAACTGGGTATTTCCTACGGCATGTGCATGGTGGTTCTTGCCTTCCTTGCATTTGACCGCGACGGGCTTTTCGCGTATTTTTTAGGATCGATGCTCCTGCATGAGTGCGGGCATCTGATCGCGATCACCCTTTCCGACCTGGAGGTGACGAGCGTCCGGGCGGAACTTTCCGGAGCATGCATCCGTTACGGAGGCGGGCTGCGGACCTATCTGAGAGACGCACTGATCGCTGCGGCAGGGCCTGCGGCAAGCCTGATCGCCGCGCTCGCGGCGCTCGCAGCAAATTTGTCATGCGGAGGAAACAGCGTGCTTGAGGTGCTGATCGGCACAAATTTGATGTTCTGCATGGCCAATCTGATCCCGGCTTTCCCGGCCGATGGGGGACGCATCGCTTTTTCTCTCCTGGCAGCGGGTTTTACGCCGCGTTTCGCGTCGATGGTGCTGCGGGTGCTGACGGCTGTGTGCGGCATGGCGGTGGCGTTATGCGGGATATATGTTTTGATCCGTACAGGGTATAATCTGTCGCTGGCAGCGACGGGGATATTCCTGCTTTCCGGAATAAATCAAATTGACGAGAATGTGATATAAGGGTATAATGTATTATTGTATCTGTAATTTTATCGCCCTTTTGCTCATTCCGGCATTTGTTTGAAGGATGTTTGTACAAATCGCCTTGGGCAGGTCCTGGGGCGATTTTTGCAATGTAAAATGAAGAGCTGTCAATACGGAGGAAATATGGATAAAAGACTGGAAGCAATTCTCCCGCGCGTGCAGAAGCCTGCACGCTATGCAGGGGGAGAGTTCAACGCTGTGGTGAAAAAGGCGGAAGACGTGCGCATCCGTTTCGCGTTCTGCTTTCCTGACAGTTATGAGGTGGGCATGTCACACCTTGGTTCGCGCATCCTGTACGGGCTGATGAACGAGCGTGAGGACACGTGGTGCGAGCGCGTGTACGCGCCCTGGCCGGATATGGAGCGCGAGATGCGCGAGGCCGGCGTGCCGCTCTATGGCCTTGAAAGCGGCGACCCGGTGAGCAGGTTCGACATCATAGGCTTTACGCTGCAGTATGAGCTGTGCTACACCAACCTGCTGAATATGCTGGATCTGGCGGGTATCCCACTGCGCGCGCGCGACAGGGAAGGGCTTCATAACCTCGTGATCTGCGGCGGGCCGTGCGTCTACAACGCCGAGCCGGTGGCGGATTTTGTCGATCTGATGCAGATCGGCGAGGGGGAAGAGGTCATGGGCGAGATGCTCGACCTCTATGCCGAGGCAAAGCGCGCGGGCTGGAGTAAAGAGCGCTTTCTGACACAGGCAGCAAAAATAGAGGGGGTCTATGTACCCGCGTTTTACGACGTCAGCTATCATGAGGACGGCACTGTGCGCGCCATTGCAGCCAAAAACGGCGCGCCGGAAAAGGTCACCAAGCGCATCGTGCGCGACTTTGACGCGGCGTATTTCCCGGACCGGTTTGTCGTGCCGTCGACGGGGATCGTGTTTGACCGCGCGATGGTGGAGATGTTCCGCGGCTGTCCGCGCGGCTGCCGCTTCTGTCAGGCGGGGCACACATACCGGCCGCTGAGGGCCAAAAAGCCGGAGACGCTCGCGCGTCAGGCGCGCGCTCTCATCGATTCCACCGGGTATGAGGAGATATCCCTTTCCAGTCTGAGCACGAGCGACTATACGGGCCTGGACGCGCTGTGCGACGAGATGCTCGCCTACTGCGAGCCGCGCCATGTAAGCCTGTCGCTGCCTTCGCTCAGGGCGGACAGTTTTTCGACGGAGCTCATGGAAAAGGTGCAGAAGGTGCGCAAAAGCGGGCTCACCTTTGCGCCGGAAGCGGGAACGCAGCGTCTGCGCGACGTGATCAATAAAAATCTGACGCGGGAGGATCTGCTGCACGCGTGCCGCATCGCCTTTGACGGCGGGTGGAACGCGGTGAAGCTTTATTTCATGATCGGCCTTCCGACCGAGACGGAGGAGGATCTGGACGGCATCGCGGAGCTCGCCCGCGCGGTGGCGTATGAATGGAAGCAGTCCAAAGCCGAGCGCAACCGTGGCGTCAGGGTGACGGTGAGCGCGTCGAGCTTTGTGCCCAAGCCTCAGACGCCCTTCCAGTGGGTCGGTCAGGATACGGTCGAGGCGCTGGAGAAAAAACAGCAGTATCTGAAACAGATCTTGAAAACGAAAAATGTGACCTTCAACTATCATGATGCGCAGACGAGCTTTCTTGAGGCAGTTTTTGCGCGCGGCGACAGGCGTCTGGGCGACGTGATCGAATACGCGTGGCGCCTGGGCTGTAAGTTTGACGGCTGGGATGAATACCTGCGCATGGATCTTTGGTACAAGGCCTTTGCCGACTGCGGCGTGGACACCGCGTTTTACGCAAACCGCACGCGCGGCATGGACGAGCTTTTCCCGTGGGATCACATTGACTGCGGCAGCGACAAAGAACATCTGAAACGCGAGCTGGAGCTTGCGCGTGCGGCGGTCACAACGCCCGACTGCAAAACAAAGTGCGCCGGCTGCGGTGCTGCGAAGCTGATGAAGGGGGAGCGGTGCCATGTTTAAAGCACGCCTGAAATTTGAAAAAATGCTTGCCGCGCGCTATATCTCCCATCTCGACCTGATGAACCTGATTCAGCGCTCCATTGCGCGCGCGGGTCTTCCGGTGTGGTATACGGAGGGGTTTAATCCGCACGCGTATATTTCCATCCTTCTGCCGCTGCCGACCGGCTTTTCTGGGGAGTACGAGCTGATGGACTTCCAGTTCACGACGGATGAGATTCCGCCGGACGCAGTGCAGCGCCTGAACGCCGCCTTTCCCGCGGGGATCCGTGCGCTTGAAATCTATCAGCCGGAAATGCCGGTGCGCGATATTGCATATGCGGAATATGAGATCTGCATCGAGGCATACGGGCTTGACGCCGGGAGTGCGGCAGGGCTTTTCCTGAACGGGCCGCAGATGATCGTGAAGCGCTCCAAGCGCGGGGAAAAAGAGGTTGATATCAACGAGTTTATCAAATCGCTTTCCGCCGTGCAGGAGGGGGATACCACACGTATCCGTGCACTCGTCGCCGCGGGCAACGTCAATCTGAACCCGGAGTATATCACCGGTGTCATCCGTGAAAAATTGCCGGATGCGAGCATTTTATATACAAACTATCACCGTACCGCCGTGTTTAACGAAAAAATGGAGAAATTTCGATAAAATACTTGCAATGCGTGTATAGGTGTGATATCATATTTTAGCATGTATGACGGACAGTCCTCTACCGCCTTTTATGCTCTTGCGGCACGAATGTCTATGACGAAAAGGAGAAGAATATGGATCTCATCAAAGCTTTAACGGAAAAGCAGCTCAGAACAGATCCCGATGATCTGAAGATCGGCAACACCGTACGGGTGCATGCCAACATTAAGGAAGGTTCGCGCGAGAGAGTGCAGGTTTTTGAAGGCACGATCATCGCCAGGAAGCTCGGCGGCATCAACGAGACAGTTACCGTTCGCCGCTTGTCCTACGGCGTCGGCGTCGAGAAGACGTTCCCCATCCATTCCCCCAATATTGTGAAGTTTGAGACGGTGAGAAAAGGTAAGGTCCGCCGTGCAAAGCTTTATTATCTGCGCGGAAGAGTGGGCAAGGCCGCGAAGGTCAAGGAAGACATCTAAAGGCTCGCTTAAAACGCGGAAGAACGGCTGTTCTTCCGCGTTTTTGTCTGTAAGCGTCAAAAGGGGAGAAAAGCATGAAATATATTGAGCAGTCGCAGGTCGTTGAATCAAACATTTTTAATCAGCTGGATGAAAAAAAGCGTGAGATTCAAAAGGCAGGCATGGATGTGATCAATCTGTCCGTCGGAACGCCTGACTTTGCGCCTGACCGCCATGTGATGGAGGCGGTGAGCGAGGCGGCGTCCGTTGCCGAGAACTATAAATACACCCTCAGCGACAGGCCGGAGCTGATCCACGCGGCTGCACGCTGGTACGAGCGCCGCTACGGCGTCAAGCTTCCGGATGGGTGCATTATGTCGGTCAACGGCTCGCAGGAGGGCATCGCGCACGTCGGCTTTCCGTTCTGCGGAAAGGGGGATCTCGTCCTTGCGCCGGATCCGGGCTACCCGATCTTCACCTTCGGCCCGATGATGACAGGGGCGACGATCGGCCTTCTGCCGCTGTATGAGGAGAACGATTATCTGATCGACTTTGACGCGATCGACCCTGCCGTGGCCGATCAGGCGAAGCTCATGGTCGTATCCTATCCGAACAACCCTGTGACCGCAGTGGCGGATTACGATTTTTATGAACGCCTTGTCCATTTTGCAAAAAAACACGATATCATCGTGCTGCACGATAATGCGTATTCCGAGCTTGTCTTTGACGGCGAGCCGGGGATGTCCTTCCTCGCAGTACCGGGGGCGATGGACGTCGGCATCGAGTTCAACTCCCTGTCGAAGTCGTATAATCTCACCGGTATGCGCGTGTCCTTCGCACTTGGAAACGAGAAGATGATCAGCGCCTTCAGGGCGTTTCGCTCGCAGTTTGACTATGGTATGTTCTATCCGGCGCAGGTGGGTGCGATCGCGGCGCTCGACGGGCCGCAGGACATCGTGCGCCGCAACCGCGACGGCTACCGCAAGCGGCGCGACGCGCTGTGCGGCGGGCTTCGCTCCGTTGGCTGGAATGTGCCGGATGCAAAGGCCACGATGTTCACGTGGGCGAAAATACCCGACCGCTTCGACTCTTACGCGCACTTTGTGCTGGAGCTGATGGAGCGCACCGGCGTCATCTGCGTGCCGGGTGAGAGCTTCGGGGAGCTTGGACAGCGATATGTGCGTTTTGCGCTGGTTGTGCCGCCGGAACGCATGCGGGAAGCATGCAGGCGCATTGGAGAGAGCGGTATCCTGCGCTGACACACAGCAGCGGCGAGCGCTAAAAGAGAATGCGCGCGCGGCGCGGCGGATTTTTTCGCTGCGCCGCGCGCATTTTTTATGCGGGCAAAGAATGCCGGATCCATATAAAAACAATGAAAAGTGATAAAAATGACGGGTTTATAGCTGGATTTGCAGTTATTTTGTGTTGCTGGGATGCAAAATAAAATATGCCATTTGTTTACAATTTGTTTTAAATTTTTTTGTACTTCCCCCTTGCCTTTTTGGAAAGAATGTTTTATTATAGTAACTGCGGTTAGCACTCTTGAAAGATGAGTGCTAAGACACTGGAATTGATTAAAATATTTTAGGAGGCAATACTATGAAGTTAAAACCCTTATCTGACAGAGTGGTTATTAAAATGGTGCAGGCCGAAGAGACCACGAAAAGCGGCATCATTCTTGCCGGCTCGGCAAAGGAAAAGCCGCAGGTAGCGGAAGTTGTTGCGGTCGGTCCCGGCGGTGTTGTCGACGGTAAGGAAGTCGTCATGCAGGTTAAGGTGGGCGAGCGCGTGATCACCAGCAAATATTCCGGCACCGAAGTCAAGATTGACGGCGAAGAACTCATCATTGTGCGCCAGGGCGATATTCTGGCAGTTGTCGACTAAATTAAAACGATTAGGGAGGAACTCACATTATGGCCAAAGAAATTATTTTCGGTGAAGAAGCCAGACGCGCGCTTGAGCGCGGCGTCAATAAGCTTGCAGATACAGTTAAGGTTACGCTCGGCCCCAAGGGCAGAAACGTCGTTCTCGATAAGAAGTTCGGCAGCCCGCTGATCACGAACGACGGTGTTACCATCGCCAAGGATATCGAGCTGGACAACGCGTTTGAAAATATGGGCGCGGCGCTGATCAAAGAAGTTGCCACCAAGACCAACGACATCGCCGGCGACGGCACCACGACCGCGACCCTCCTTGCGCAGGCGTTTGTACGCGAAGGGATGCGCAATGTCGCTGCGGGCGCGAATCCGATGGTCATCAAAAAGGGTATCGCGAAGGCGGTTGACACCGCTGTCGAAGCGATTGCACAGAATTCGCAGAAGATTTCCGGCCCGAACGATATCGCGCGTGTTGCGGCCGTTTCCTCCGGCGACGACACGATCGGCGAGCTGATCGCGGACGCGATGGGCAAGGTTTCCGCCGACGGCGTTATTACGGTTGAAGAGTCCAAGACGGCGGAGACCTACAGCGAGGTCGTCGAAGGCATGCAGTTTGACCGCGGCTATATCACCCCGTACATGGTGACTGACACCGAGAAGATGGAAGCGGTTCTTGACGACGCTTACATCCTCATCTGCGACAAAAAGATTTCCAACATCCAGGAGATCCTCCCGCTTCTCGAGCAGGTTGTGCAGGGCGGCAAGAAGCTTCTCATCATCGCTGAGGATGTGGAAGGCGAAGCGCTTTCGACCCTCATTGTCAACCGTCTGCGCGGCACGTTCATCTGCGTGGCGGTCAAAGCGCCTGGCTTCGGCGACAGACGCAAGGAAATGCTCAAGGATATCGCGATCCTTACCGGCGGTTCGGTTATTTCCGAAGAGCTCGGCCTCGAGCTTAAGGAAACGACGATCGACATGCTCGGCCGCGCCGGTCAGGTAAAGGTCACGAAGGAGAATACCATCATCGTCAACGGCAAGGGCGACAGCAAGGAGATCAAGGACAGAGTTGCCCAGATCCGCGCGCAGATCGAGACCACCACGTCCGATTTCGACCGTGAGAAGCTGCAGGAGCGCCTGGCGAAGCTTTCCGGCGGCGTTGCGGTCATCAAGGTCGGTGCCGCGACAGAGACCGAGATGAAAGAGAAGAAGCTCAGAATCGAAGACGCGCTCAACGCGACCCGCGCGGCTGTCGAAGAGGGCATTGTGGCCGGTGGCGGCGTTGCGTATGTCAACGCGATCCCTGCGGTGGAGAAGCTTGTCGCCAAGGTCGAAGGCGATGAGAAGACCGGCGTGCGCATCGTCATGAAGGCGCTTGAAGAGCCTGTTCGCCAGATCGCTTCCAACGCTGGTATCGACGGTTCCGTCGTGTTTGAGAAGATCAAGTCCAGCCGCAAGGTCGGCTACGGCTTTGACGCTGCGAGCGAGACTTACGGCGATATGATCAAGGCGGGCATTGTCGACCCGACGAAGGTCAACCGTTCCGCGCTGCAGAACGCATCTTCCATCGCGGCGATGATCCTCACGACCGAGTCGCTTGTTGCGGATAAGAAGGAGCCTACGCCTCCGGCAGCTCCGGCGCCTGATATGGGCGGCATGGGCGGCATGTATTAATCGAAGAATGCTCGGGCGGGCGCGCTGCAAAAGCAGCGCGCCCGCAGTTTGTTTGGGGGAATATGGAGAGCTGCGTTTTGCAGGAAAAAGGCCGGACCCGGCGGAATCATCCGCCGGGCCCGGCCTTTCATATTTACGTTGGGCAAAAGATGCTTTAGCGCTCGCAGCAGCACTCAGTTCTGCAGCTGCAGTTGCAGAAGAAGAAGAGGATAGCAAGGATGATAATGAGCCAGAGAAGCCAATCGTCACCAAGTCCAAATAAGCCAGAACCGCAGTTAAACATGAAGGTTACCTCCTTAAATTTTTCTGCTTCATCCTATGCAGTGGTTTCAAAAAGGTGACTGACGCTTTTTTCACGCCGCAAAGGGGAAACAGGGGCCGGATTTCCCGGTCCCTGCATCTTATGCGAAGGCGTTTTCAGGTGTTCGTTGTCCAAAACAAAGATAAAGAAAGAACAGCCCCGGCAGGAGGCTGTTCTTTGTGACAGTCTGGAGTGTATGCAGATGGGTCAGAATGCGCTGTTACGGCAGCGTATAGACCGCTGCGAACGTCTCTGCGGAAAAGATATCCTTTTCAATCAGCGCCTGCGCCAGCACGCCGGAACCGTTTTTAAGTGCAGCGGAAAGCGCGCGGTAAGACAAAAGCGCCATCTGATCGCGCAGAAACGGCGCGGATGCGATAAGGCTGCGCTCTTCTTCCGACACGATGCCGCGCGCTACAGCGTCAGTCGACGCGCTTTTCCAGCTGAAGTCGCCCGCAGCGTCGCTGTAGCCGAGCGCGCGCAGGAGAAAGGTGTAATAATCATCCTGTCTCACGTCCAGCTGGGGAGAAAAGGCGGTGGGCGAGGTGCCGTTCGTATAGCCTTTTTCGTGCGCGTAAGCGACGTAGCGGTCCATCCACCCGCGGGCGTCAGCATAAGGGTTTTCAGCCGTGCAGGCGAGCGCCTGCTCTTCTTCACCCAGCAGGCGGATGAGCATCACAAGCGCTTCCGCGCGCGTAGCGGGGCGCTCGAGGTCAAACGTGCCCTTATCTGTGCCTTTCATGAGGCCGAGCGTTTTGAGCGCCTCTGCATATTTGAGATATTTGGCGCTGTATGCGCCCGAGACGGCATACGGCCCGCCGACGGAGACAACAGCTGTGTCAGAGGTGACTGTGATTCCTGCGCCGGAAGAGGGGATCATATAATAGATATTCACGCCCGCCGCGCTCCCGGCGGCGCGCTCGGCTCCGGCTGTGATGTCGATTACGGGCCCGCCGGTGACCTGACCTGAGCCGGAGCGGAAAACGATGCCCGCGCCGGGATCGCCGCCGATGATCTGCCCTTTTTTGAGCGTGACGGCTGAGAAGCCGGCAGATGTGAGATCAATGCCGCGCGCCTTGAGTTTTTCGATCACCTTGTCGGAGATCGCGTTCGCTATAGCGGCACTTTGCGCGCCTGACTCGGCGGCCGCCTCCTGCTCCTCCACTTTTTGCAGAAACGGAGCGTAGATCGGGGCGAGGAGTTCCTGTGCACGCGTGCCGGCCTTTTCAAAAATGCCCGGCAGGAACTGCTCTGTCAGATAGCTCAGCGTGATCAGCGGGTCGCCGGCTGAACCGGCGCGCGCGGCAAGAATGTAAGCGCCCGAGCAAAAAAGAAAGACAACGAGCAAAATGCTCAGAATACGGCGGCGCAAAGCCTCACCTCCTCGGAAGTAGCGGCCGCGGAAAACGTTACCGAAGATTTGCCTTGGCCAAAAACTTCTCCTTAAAAACGATAAAACGCTCATGCGTGCCGCCGCCGATCTCACCGCTCTCGTCGCAGACGCGGACGGTAAAGACGAGCCTGCGTCCGTCCACTTCCGAAAGCGTGCTTTCACACGTCACACGCCGCGCGCACGGCGTCGCGGCGGTGTGGCGGATATCGAGATGTGTGCCGACCGTGGCTGCGCCCTCTTCAAGCAGTGGACGCACGGACAGTTCACAGGTTTTCTCAATCAGGGCGATCATGCTCGGCGTAGCGAAGACCGGCAGCGTACCGCTGCCGACTGCCTGGGCGAGCTGATTGTCCGTGACGAGCAAAGACTGTATCCCTTGAATTCCTTTTTCAATCATAACGATCAGGTACCTCTTTCCGCTTGTTCCCTGCGAGAAACGCTTCTCCGTTTTCCGCAAAGGAAATAGTAAATGATATTATAACAAAAAAAGCGTGCTTCTTCAACCGCCCTTTTCTGAAACTTCACACTGCATAAAATTGCCGGCTTGTGTAAAAATACAGGGTACAGAGCGAAAGGAGCAGCAACATGAAGATGACTTCCAAAGAATATCAAAAAATTGCAGGCAGGCACAACCCGCCCTCGCCCATCGTGAAGGACACCCTGCTTGCATTCCTCATCGGCGGGGCGATCTGCACCATCGGACAGGTCGTGTCGAATCTGTGGAAAACATACGCGGGGCTGGACAAAAAAGAGGCGGCGGCCGCCACTGCCATCTGCATGATTTTTCTCGGCGCGCTTCTTACAGGTCTTAAGGTATATGACAAGCTTGCAAAGCATGCCGGCGCGGGTACCATTGTGCCGATCACCGGCTTTGCCAATGCGATCGTCGCACCCGCCATGGAGTTTAAAAGCGAGGGATACGTGCTGGGCATGAGCGCGAAAATGTTTGTCATCGCAGGGCCGGTACTGGTGTTCGGCATTTCGGCTTCTGTCCTGTATGGGCTTATCCTGGTGCTGTTCCGCCTGGTTTGAGAAAGGAGCGCACAATGGCTACAAAACGCGTCGGCAGTTATACGGTAAAGTTCAAAACGCCGCCGGTTATCACCGGGTGGGCGTCTGTTGTCGGCAAAAAAGAGGGAGAGGGTCCGCTGGCCGACACCTTTGATTTCATCAATACAGATACGACCTTTGGTGAGAAAACGTGGGAGAAGGCGGAGAGCGCCATGCAGAAGGATACGTTGGCGCGCGCTTTGGGCAAAGCGGGTCTCACGGCAAAGGATGTGCAGTATCTTTTCTGCGGAGACCTGCTGAACCAATGCATCTCATCCTTTTTCGCCCACCGCGACAGCGATATTCCGCTTGTCGGGCTTTATGGCGCCTGTTCCACCATGGCGGAAAGCCTGGCGATGGCGTCCGTGATGATCGACGGCGGTTTTGCGGATATCGCGGGCGCGGTGACATCCTCCCATTTCTGCACGGCAGAGCGGCAGTATCGTTTTCCACTGGAGTACGGCGGGCAGCGCACGCCTTCGGCGCAGTGGACGGTCACGGGATCAGGCGCATGTATCCTCGCCTCAGCAGGAAAAGGGCCGCGCGTGACGCATGTGACGGTCGGACGCATCTGCGACTACGGCATTACAGATGCAAACAATATGGGCGCGGCGATGGCGCCGGCAGCCTATCAGACGCTCGGCGCCTTTTTCTCCGATACGGGCACGAAACCGGAGGAATACGACCTGATTGTGACGGGAGATCTCGGGAAAATCGGCCGCGACATTGTCCGCGAGCTTTTTGAGGCGGACGGGGTAAAGCTGCCGACCTACGACGACTGCGGCACAATGGTCTTCGACGCGTCGCAGGATGTGCATGCAGGCGGCTCGGGCTGCGGCTGTTCGGCGGCGGTACTGTGCGGATATATCCTGGGCGCCATGCAGAAAGGACTTTTTAAGAAGGTACTTTTCGCAGGCACAGGGGCGCTCATGAGCACTGTCTCCTCGCAGCAGAACGAAAGCATTCCCGGTGTGTGCCATCTTGTATGCATTGAACAGGGATAAATGGGAGGAATCGATAATGGACTATCTACAGGCCTTTATAACAGGCGGTGCAATATGCGCCGTTTGTCAGGTCATTATGGACCTGACAAAGGTGACGCCCGCCCGCATTCTGGTGTCGCTCGTGACGCTCGGTGTGGTGCTCACCGCGCTCGGGCTCTATGAACCGGTCGTTGAATGGGGGGGCGCGGGCGCTACCGTGCCGCTTCTGGGGTTCGGCTATTCCATGGCCGTCGGCGTCAAGGCGGCGGTCGCCGCAAAGGGCCTGCTCGGCGCTTTCACAGGCGGTGTCACAGCAGCAGCGGGCGGTATCTCGGCGGCGATCGTGTTTGGCTATTTGATGGCGCTTCTGTTCAAATCGGGAGACAAAGCGTAAAGGTTTTGCTTTGAAATCTTGACAAATTGCGCAGAATAAGGTATAATGCGCTTGCAATTATGGCGATGAGGAAAGTTAAGAACAGTGTCATGCGCTCAAGCGAGAGGGGAATGGTGCGAGCCCCTTGCGGGAAGGCTGTTCGCGCCGCTTTCCGAGCTCCGCGAAGGCGGCGTGTTTCCCCGCGTTAAGGGGGCTTTAAGATGCGCGATGGCGCAAATTAGGGTGGTACCGCGAAGCATGCCTTCGCCCCTATTTCGGGGCGGAGGCTTTTTTGTTTGCAGGAAAAAATGAATACCATACATGGAGGAATCACCAATGCAGTACATGGGAGTCAATGAACTACGCGAAAAATTCCTGTCTTTTTATGAAAGCAAGGGTCATCTGCGCCTGCCGAGCTTCCCGCTCGTGCCGCAGAACGACAACAGCCTTCTGCTCATCAATTCCGGCATGGCGCCGTTAAAGCGCT
Organism: uncultured Eubacteriales bacterium; assembly: GCA_934630445.1. Classification (GTDB taxonomy): domain Bacteria; phylum Bacillota; class Clostridia; order Oscillospirales; family Butyricicoccaceae; genus CAKTWY01. Next base: position 4,818 of record CAKTWY010000021.1, on the reverse strand, counting down.
ATTTTACCGGCGAACAGGTGCCGCCGCGCCACCGCGTGACGACGTGCCAGAAGTGCATCCGCACGCCTGATATCGAGCGCGTTGGTAAGACCGCGCGCCACGGCACGTTTTTCGAAATGCTCGGGAACTTTTCCTTCGGCGACTATTTCAAGTGGGACGCGACGGCCTGGGCGTGGGAATTCATCACAAAGGTGCTTGAGATTCCGGAGGACAAGCTCTGGGTCACGATTTATGAGGACGACGACGAGGCGCGCGATATCTGGATCAATCACGTCGGCGTCAAGCCTGAGCGCATCGTGCGCATGGGCAAGGAGGACAATTTCTGGGAGATCGGCATGGGCCCGTGCGGCCCCTGCTCGGAGATCTACTTTGACCGCGGCGAGCAGAACGGCTGCGGCAAGCCCGACTGCGCCGTCGGCTGCGACTGCGATCGCTACGTCGAGTTCTGGAACCTTGTCTTCACGCAGTTTGACAATGACGGAAACGGAAATTACACCCCGCTTCAGAAAAAGAATATCGACACCGGCATGGGCCTGGAGCGCCTGGCGTGCATCATGCAGGGCGTGGACAACCTCTTTGAAGTGGACACTGTCAGGAACATTATGCTCCATATCTCCAAAATCGCGGGCGTCGAATATAAGACCGACGCGAAAAAGGACGTATCCCTGCGCGTCATCACCGACCACATCCGGAGCACGACCATGATGGTCTGCGACGGCGTCATTCCGTCGAACGAGGGGCGCGGCTATGTGCTCAGGCGCCTGCTGCGCCGCGCCGCGCGCCATGGTAAGCTCCTCGGCATCACGCGTCCGTTCTTGAGCGAGGTGTGCGATACCGTTATCCGCGAGAGCGGCGACGCGTATCCCGAGCTTCGTGAGAAGGCTGTTTATATCAAAAAGGTTATCAGCATGGAGGAGGAGCGCTTCAACAAAACCATCGATTCCGGCCTGAAAATTCTTTCGGATCTGATTGAAAAGATGGAGCGCGAAGGGCAGAAGGTCCTCTCCGGCGACGAAGCGTTCAAGCTTTACGACACGTTCGGCTTCCCCATCGATCTGACGTTGGAAATTCTCGATGAGCGCGGTCTCACGGTCGATCAGGCGGCTTTCGACAAGGCGATGAACGAGCAGAAGGCGCGCGCGCGCGCCGCGACGGAGAAGCTGGGCGACTTCGGCTGGACGGGCGAGGACCTCGGCCTTGACAAGACGCTCACGACAGAGTTCGTCGGCTATGATCACTATGAGTGTGAGGGCAAGGTTTGGGCGCTCGTCGCTGGGGGCGAGATCATCGACACCGCCAATGCCGGGATGGACGTCACGGTCGTTCTCGACCGCACGCCGTTTTATGCGGAAATGGGCGGCCAGGTCGCCGATTACGGCATGATCTCCGGCGCGGACGGCTGCGTTTTGCAGGTGACGAACGTCGTCAAGTCGCAGGACGGCAAGTTCCTGCATAAGGGCAAGGTCGTCTCCGGCGCGATCTCTGCCGGAGATACGGTGAACGCGAAGATCGATATTCCGCGCCGCCGTGCCATCATGCGCGCGCACTCGGCCACGCACCTTCTCCAGCGCGCGCTTCGCCGCACGCTGGGCGAGCATGTCGAGCAGGCCGGCTCTTATGTCGAGCCCGACCGCCTGCGCTTTGACTTTACGCACTTTGCGGCGCTGACGCCGGAAGAGCTTTCCGCAGTGGAGAATGAAGTCAACGAAATGATCCTCGCAGACCTTCCGGTCGACGTGCGTGAGATGCCCATTGCCGAGGCGAAAAAGCTCGGCGCCATGGCCCTGTTCGGAGAGAAGTACGGCGACGTGGTGCGCGTGGTGCGCATGGGCGATTATTCGACAGAGCTGTGCGGCGGCACGCATCTTGAAAACACCGCGAAGGCCGGCAGCATCAAAATTGTGTCGGAAACCTCCATTGCAGCCGGCGTGCGCAGGGTTGAAGCTGTCGTCGGCATGCAGGTGGCGGAGTTCATCAGCGAAAAGCAGCGCCTGATTTTGGAGACCTGCGAGCGCCTGCACACGACGCCCGCCGAGCTTTGGCGCCGCGCGGAGCAGCTGAACGGCGAGCTGCGCGACATGTCCAAAAAGGTCGACCGCCTGAACGCCAAGGTTGCAAATTACGAGATCATCAACCTCTTCAACTTCACAAAGGCTGTGGGCGACGTCAATGTCCTGGCCGTCAAGCTCGACGATATCGATATGGACACGCTGCGCGGCATGGGCGACATGATCCGCGACCGCGCGCCAAAGCTCGTCGCCGTTCTCTCCATTGTGGCGGACGGAAAGATCAACTTCCTCTGTGTCTGCGGCAAAGAGGCGGTCGCGAAAGGCGCGCACGCGGGCAACATCATCCGTGAGGTCGCAAAACTCTGCGGCGGCGGTGGCGGCGGAAAGCCGGACAGCGCGACTGCGGGCGGGCGCGACGTGTCCAAGCTGGAAGCGGCGCTCGAGAGCGTCAACGATATCGTGGCAAAGATGCTGAAAAAATAAAGATCATTGATGGGAAGAGAGGTGGTATAAATGGAAGATTGCCTGTTTTGCAAAATCGCGGCCGGTATCATTCCGTCGAAAAAGGTATATGAGGACGACAGCATTTACGCCTTTTACGACATCGACCCGCAGGCGCCGACCCATTTTCTGGTGATCCCAAAGGCGCATATCCAGAGCGTCGCTGCGCTGGACGAGGCGAATGCGCCGATCGTTGCGCACATTTTTGCGGTGATCGCGAAGCTCGCGCGCGAGCTAGGCTTTGCGGAAAAGGGGTTCCGTGTCGTGTCCAACACCGGCGAGGATGGTGGACAGACGGTGGGTCACCTGCATTTTCACGTGCTTGCCGGCCGGTATCTCGACTGGCCGCCGGGCTGATAGAAAGAGATCAGGAGGAACACGCGGATGGAAGATGGGGCGCTCAAACGGCCGCTGTTCGGCTGTTCGCTGCTCTTTGCGCTGGCCGCGGTGTTCTGCGCCTATTTTCCGGATACAAACAGGCATACGGCGTTTGCCGTATGCCTGTTTTTCGTCTGCGCGGCGCTTGTTTTTCTGCATAAACTCCGTGTTCTGACAGCGGCGATGCTCCTGGCGGCCTACCTGGCCGGGCTTTTGTGGTTTGACTGCTGCGCGCGTGCAGTATACGCTCCGTGTGCCTCTATGGCAGGCTATTCGGGCACGATCTTCGCCGAGGCGGCGGATTACGCCGAAGGCCGCGAGCGCTATGGCGTTGTGAACGCCCGCCTGCTGATGCCGGACGGTGATCGTGTACGCGCGCTGGGAGAAATGACAGTCTATCTTTCCGACGGTTCGCCTGATATTCGCCCGGGCGACCTGATGATGTTTGAAGGCACGCTTGCCCTGCCGAACGATTACGGCGCGGGGGAGCGCATGCGCTTCTATACGGCCAAGGGCGTTTACCTGCTCGCGGAGCAGACCGGCCGGATGCAGCTGAAGCGCCCGGAGCGCGTGCCTGCGCGCTATGCGGCAAAGTGCTTTTCACACGCCGTGGCGGAGCGCTTCTCCCAACTTTGGCCGGAGGAGAGTGCAAGCGTCATGCGCGCGCTTGTGACGGGTGATAACGGCGATATTCCGCCCGCGCTGCGCACGGCATTTTCCCGCAGCGGCACGTCGCATGTTGTCGCGGTTTCCGGCATGCATATCGCAGTGCTCACAGGCATGGTGCTTTTTCTTTTCAAAGGCAAGGCCGGGGCGCTTCTGTCGTCGCTTCTGGTTCTGCTCTTTACCGTTTTGACAGGAGCGCCGCCGTCTATCCTGCGCGCGGCGGTCATGTTCTTTATCGCGATGGCGGCCCGCCTTTTCCGGGCGGAGACAGACGCGCTCACCGCGTACGGCGCGGCGCTTTTCGTGCTGGTCGCGCGCAACCCCTATGTGGTGGGCGATATCGGCTTTGTGCTGACATTTCTCTCCACGCTCGGCATTCTTCTTTTCTGCAGGCCGATGACAGAGCGGATCATGAAATGCCTGCCGGAAGGGTTCCCCGGCCGCGGGGCGCTTGTGCGCTTTGCGGTGCTGCCATTTTGCTGTACCATCAGCGCGCAGATCTTCACGATGCCGGCCGTGGCGCTGGCGTTCGGCAGCGTTTCGCTCGTATCACCGCTTTCAAACCTTGCAGTGCCGCTGCTTGTCACGCTTCTTCTGCCGATGGGGATTGTCGCTGCGCTGCTTTCTTTCCTGTTTCCTGCAGGGGCGGCAGTAGCAACTGCGGTAGCGGAGCCGTTTCTGTCGCTGATGCTGTGGCTCGTAAAAGGCTTTGCCGCGCTGCCGTATGCCTGCGTGCCGGTGGATGACCGCATCATCCTCTGCATGCTTGCCGCGCTCTATCTCTTGTGGGGCGCGTATCGCGCGCTTGGCCGTTTCGGCGTATCGCCTTACCTCCCGGCAGGACTGACGGTGCTGCTGGTGGTCTCAGGCGTCGCGCTGTCGGCTGTATCGTGGCGCGGCGTGCTGCAGATCTATCTGCCTGATATCGCCGGGGGCGGTACGGCTGCGGCCGTATGCGACGGCAGGGCGGTCGTCGTCGACTGCGGCGCGCCGAACCCTGCGCGGGCCGCACGGGAAGCGGCGGATTTTCTTTCCCTGCGGGGGGTGGACGGGATCGACTGTTTGCTCCTGCTTTCGCAGGAGCCCGGCACGCAGAATGGCGTACAGGCGCTCGGCGAAATGCTGCCTGTGAAAGAAGTCCTGGCCGTGCATGTACCGGACGGGAAGAAAAGCGCTGTATCGCTCGGAAATAGTGTGAAGTATATAAGCTTTACAAATGTTGAAAACAGGTCTTATGATGGCATGAATCTTACCTGTTATGCCC
>CAKTWY010000020.1 GCA_934630445.1 uncultured Eubacteriales bacterium | reverse complement strand
GCGCGCCGGGTCACCGAGCCCGCGAAGGAGCAGGTATCGCCCGTCTGCTGGATGCGGACACGCCTGTACGCCCTCCTGCGCGAGCGCCTCAATCAGCGCCGCGGGAGCAATCTTCAGCGTGTTCACAAGGCAGCATGCCTGCGCGCGCGTATTGTTCTCACGCAGGATCGCCTCAAAATCGTCCGGATATTCGAGCCGCAGACGGTGCACCAGCTCTTCCGGATGGCTGTAGCGCACGGCATAGTACGCATCCGACCCGTCATCCTCCGGCATGGGGAGCGCCTCCCGCTGCGCAGCTGCGCTGCGCAGCACCGCATTGGCAAAGCCTGCCGCGCGCGGATTTGCGCGGCGCCTGACTTCGCGCACGGCCTCATCGACCGCCGCGGACGGGGGTATTCTATCCATAAAGCGCAGCTGGTATACCGCGATGCGCATCGCGTCGAGCACGTCAGGCGTGACCTTTTTCAGCTTGATGCTGGAGTAGGCCGCGATGGTGTGATCGATCAGCGCACGCTGCTGCAGCACGCCGTATAAAAGCTCGGTCGCAAGCGCCGCGTCGCGCCGGTCGAGCCCTTCTTTGCGAATCGCTTCTTTTAAGTACAGGTCCGCCCATGCGCCGCTGCGGCGAACCTCAATCAGACCTGCCAGGGCGACCTGTCTCGCTGTCTTCATGCCCGTCACCTGTCGTCGTTCCGGCGTCCGCCGAAGAGGATGATCAGGCGCAGCAGCTGGGCCAGCGACGTGGCAAGTCCCGCCACGTACGTCAGCGCGGCGGCGCGAAGCACCTTTTTCGCCGCAGGCAGCTCCGAAGCGGTGAGCGCCCCGCTGTCGCCGAGCGCCGCGATCGCACGGAAGGAGGCATTGAACTCCACCGGCAGCGTCACCAGCTGGAACAGCGTGGCAAGGCCGAAGAGCACGATCCCCAGGTTCAAAAGCCCCTGGCTGTTGAACACCAGCCCTAAAAGGACCATCGGCCAGGACGCCGAGGCCCCGACATTGCAGATCGGGATAATCGCGGTGCGCACGCGGATCGGACCGTAGCCCTGCGCATACTGCACGGCATGGCCCGCCTCATGCGCCGCGACCCCTGCCGCCGCCACGCTCGAAACGCTGTAAACGTTCGACGAGAGGCGGATCACGTTCGTCTTCGGGTCATAATGATCGGTGAGATTGCCTTTAACGTACTCGATGCGCACGTCGTAGACGCCGTTTTGGCGCAGCACTGCTTCCGCCGCCTGCGCGCCCGTAAGGCCGCGCGACGTGCGCGCGGCGGAATATTTGCGGAAGGTCGAGCTCACGCGCATCTGCGCCCACAGCGCGAAAAGGACCGCAGGGAGCACCAGTACGATATAGGTGATGTCAAATCCGTAATAATAGCCGAACATGTCGTCCTCCTTCGGACAGCGTAAAGCCTGAAATTCACAGAAAACAGCGCCGGCGGACGCTCACGCGCCGAGAACCGCTCCCGCGAGCGCGCGATGGCCGATATAGTACGCCTCCGCCGCCATACGCCTGCCGTTTTCCGGCTGCAGCTCGGTCACAACGATACTCCGCCCGTCGCCGCAGGCGATCTCAATCCCCGCGCCTTTGACGAGCCCCAGAACCGTTCCGGGCGCCCTGCCCGCGCACACACCGCCGCGCAGCGCGCGCCATACCTTAAGCGTGCGCCCCTCGAGCGAAGTAAAGGCCACCGGCCACGGGTTCATGCCCCGGATCAGGTTGATTACCTCCTGTGCCGGGCGGCTGAAGTCGATGCGCGCCGCTTCCTTGCGCAGCATCGTGCAGTAGCTCGCCTCTGCGTGGTCCTGCGGCACGCGCGGTGCATGCCCCTCTTCGATCAGGCGCACGGTGTGGCAGAGCAGCTGCGCACCGAGCTCCATCAGACGGTCAAAAAGCTCGCCGGATGTCTCGTATTCACCGATCTCGGTGCTGGCCGACTCGATCACGTCGCCCTCGTCCATGCCCTCGGCCAGATACATCGTCGAAACGCCCGTCACCCGCTCGCCGGCAAGCACAGCCGACTGGATGGGCGACGCGCCGCGGTATTTCGGCAGCAGCGACCCGTGCAGGTTGATGCAGCCGTACTTCGGGCTGTCAAGAATATACTTTGGAAGAATCTTCCCATACGCCACGACGACGATCAGCTCCGGCGAGAGCGTATCAAGAAGGTCCTGAATCGCTCCGTCCTTCAGGCGTTCGGGCTGATAGACGGGCAGATCGTATTTCTGCGCCGTGACCTTGACAGGCGGCGGCGTCAGGACCATTTTGCGCCCCTGCGGCTTATCCTCGCGCGTGATCACGCCGCAGATGTCAGCCCCCGCGCGCACGAGTGCCTCGAGGGAACAGGCGGCAAAGTCCGGCGTGCCCATGAAGAGAATCCTCATTCCGCGCTCAGCTCCTCGGGGTCCAGATACCGCGTGACATGCTGGGTGAACACCACGCCGTTCAAATGGTCGATCTCATGGCAGAAGGCGCGCGCGAGCAGCGCTTCTCCCTCGGCCTCAAACACTTCGCCGTTCCTGTCCTGGGCGCGCACGCGCACGTGGTTCGGCCGCGTGACGATGCCGTATACGCCCGGGAAGCTCAAGCAGCCCTCGCTCCCGGTCTGCTCTCCGTCCGCTTCAATGATCTGCGGATTGATCAGCTCGATGGGCTTGCCCTCTTCCACCTCGATGACAACGATCTGGCGCAGGATGCCCACCTGCGGCCCGGCAAGGCCAACGCCGTTTGCCGCGCGCATCGTTTCAAGCATATCGTCCAGAAGCGCGTGAAGCCGCCTGTCGAAGCGCTCGACACGGCGCGCCTTTTTCAGCAGCACATCGTCGCCCGTTTTTACAATATTGCGCATTGCCATAAAGAATATTCCTCCCGATTAAAAACATTCTGTCGCGGCGCGCCCGGAAACGCCGCCGCAAGCATACTCATCGCCCTACATCTCCGGATTGACGTCCGCAAAAAGGGCCACGCCGCTGTTTCTTTTTTCCGCCGCAAACGCCCGCAGAAGCGCCGCGATCAGTGCGCGGCACATCTTTGCATCCCGGATGCGGAAAGAAATGTGGTATTTATACCTGCGGTTGATCCTTGCGATCACGGCGGGCACGGGCCCGAGCAGATCGCCGCCCGCTGCGCTGTACGGCGCGCCGGCGAGAAGGCCGCGCAGCCGCTCTGCCAGCGCGCACGCGGCGACCAGCACGCGGTGCTCGTCCTCGCCCGTCAGCGTCAAGACGGCCGTGTCGCACACGGGCGGCGCCATGAGCGCCTCGCGCAGAAGGATCTCCTTTTCGTAAAACGCCGCGTAGTCCTGCCGCGCGGCCGTTTCGATGACGCGGTTTTCCGGGTGGTAAGTCTGGATCACGGCGCGCCCGCGCGCGGCGCGGCGGCCCGCCCGGCCCACCACCTGCGTGATGAGGGAAAACGTGCGCTCGCCGCCGCGATAATCGTCTGTAAACAGCGACATATCCGCGTTCAGTACGCCGACAAGCGTTACATTTTCAAAATCAAGCCCTTTGGTAATCATCTGCGTGCCGAGGAGCACATCCGCCCGCTCGCGCTCAAAGCGCTTTAAGAGCTTCTCATGTGAGGCCTTCGCCCCGGTGGTGTCCGCATCCATGCGCACGACCCGTATCTCCGGAAAAAGGCGGTACAGCTCCGCTTCCGCCTTCTGCGTGCCGAAACCCACGCCCTTCAGATGGATGCCGCCGCACTCCGGGCAGCTCTCCGGCAGCTTCAGAGAAAAGCCGCAGTGGTGGCACATCAGCCGCCCCGCCGCCGCATGGTATGTCAGCGACACGCTGCAGCGCTCGCACGCGGGCACCCAGCCGCAGTCGACACAGGTGATGATGCGGTTGGTGCCGCGCCGATTCAGGAACAGCACGCTTTGCTCCCCGCGCGCAAGGTTTCCGGCCAGTTCCTGATAAAGCGCGTCTCCGATGATGTCGGACCGGCCGCTGCGCGCGTCGCGCTTCATGTCGGAGATAATCACCTCCGGCAGCGGCGTTCCGCCGAAACGGCTCGTGAGCATAAACTTATGGTATCTGCCGTGCTCGGCGTGGTAATAGCTCTCGACCGACGGCGTCGCCGAGCCCAGGACCAGCAGCGCGCTGTGCTGCACACAGCGGTATTTGGCGATCTCATGCGCATGGTAGCGCGGCGCGTTTTCCGATTTATAGGTGTGCTCCTGCTCCTCGTCGATGATGATGAGCCCGAGCCTGGCGATTGGTGCGAAGACGGCCGAGCGCGTGCCGACAACGACGTCCGCCGCACCCTCACGGATGCGCTTCCACTCGTCATAGCGCTCGCCGGTCGACAGGGCGCTGTGCAAAACAGCCACCCGCGCCCCGAAACAGCCCCGAAAACGCCGGATCATCTGCGGCGTGAGCGCGATCTCCGGCACGAGCAGCACCGCGCCTTCCCCGCGCGAAAGCGCCGCCTCAATCAGCTTGAGATAGACGCTCGTCTTCCCGCTGCCCGTCACGCCGAACAGCAGCGCTGCCTCCGGCGCGTCTTTGGAAAGCAGCGCGATCAGGCCGTCCGCCGCTGCGCGCTGCTCGTCGTTCAGCACAAGCGGCGGCGCACCTTCCGTATCCGGCGGCGTTTCGTACGGCGCGCGGTAGACGGTTTCCTCGCTCTGGCGCAGGATGCCGCGGCGGACCATCGTCTTAAGCGACGCTGCACTCGCGCCGGTCAGATAGATCAGTTCCTTCTGCGTGACGCTGCCCAGGCGCGAGAGCGTTTCTATCACGCTCATGCGCATCTGCGCCGTCTTCTCCCCTGCGCCGCGGCGCGCGAGCGCCTCGGCCTCGCCGGCATCCACCGCAAGCGAAAAGGCCGCGACCGTCTTGTCCTTTACGCCGCGCGTGGTGCGCTCTTCCTTTGTAAGGATGCCCTGTTTGACAAGTTCTGATAACAATGCCTGCACGCGTGCAAGGCCCGTTTTCTCACCGATCTCCCGCGCGGTCAAAGCGCCTCCCCGCACGGCGGCAATGATCTCCTCCCGCGCGCCGCCCGCCGTCGTATCCTCGCCGGGCGCGTCAGAGCGCAGGCTGTAGAAAACCTCGCTCTTCGTCCAGACGCCCGCCGGGAGCGCGGCGCGCACCGCTTCATACACCGTGCAGAAAAGGCGCTCGCGCATCCACAGCACGAGCTTCATCATCTGCTCGTCCAGGACCGGCTCCTCGTCGAGCACGGCCGCAACGGCCTTGACGCGCTCATACGCGCAGGCACTGCCCACCGACAAAACGATCGCCTCGGTCCTGCGGTTGCCCGCACCGAACGGCACGAGCACGCGCACGCCCGGGCGCACCCTGGACGCAAGGCGTTCCGGAGCGAAATAATCATAGGGCTTGTCGATGGAAAAAACGGCCGCGCTCACTGCTACTTTGCAAAAAATGCCGCCCTTTTCCACGGACAAACCCTCCTGACCGGCGGCGTGCAGCGCACGCCGCGCCATTTGAAATTGCTGCTTCGTTCCTCCGCTATGCGCCCTGCCCTGGCCGCACGCGGCCTCTGTTCCGCACAGTTTAATCCTCCTCGGGAAGCTCCTCTCTGACAAAATGGATCTTATCCTCGGCAAGCTCGCAAAGCGCGGTCTTGACCGGCTTCTCCATCAGCTCTTCGCCTTCCTGCTCGGCATTTTCGGCGATATCGCGCGCACGCTTGGCGCAGACGTTTACAAGAAGATACCGGTTGCCAACCTTCTTTGTCAGTACGCTCATATAGGGTTTGAGCATGGTTCACACCTCATTCAAATAGATTCTGTTCCTCGTTCTGCAGTTCTCGGCGGTCATGATCGCCTCGATCTGCTCTTTGGCATGTATCACATCGTCGTTCAGGACGATATAATCAAATTCATGTCCCACGGTATACTCACGCCTGGCCTCGCGCAGACGCTTCTGGATCTTTTCCTCCGTCTCCGTTCCCCGGCCTCTCAGGCGGCTTTCCAACGCCTCAAATGACGGCGCCGCCACAAAGATGAGCACCGCCTCCGGGCGGTTTTTCTTCACCTGCAGCGCGCCCTGCGTATCGATCTCGAGCACGACGCTCACGCCCGCCGCAATGCGGCTGTCGACCGATTCCGCCGGCGTGCCGTAATAGTTGTCGACATACTGCGCATACTCGAGGAATTCGCCGCGCGCCGCCTTCTCGAGAAACGCCTCCTTTGACAGGAAGAAATAGTGCACCCCGTCGCACTCTTTTTCGCGCGGTGCGCGCGTGGTGGCTGAAATGGAATAATATAGCGCCGCGTTGTCCGCCAGCACCCTGGAGATCACCGTTCCCTTGCCGACGCCCGACGGACCGGCGATGACATAGATCGTTCCCTTCGCGTTAGGCATCGCTTCCGTCTTCCTCCTCCTCATCGGTGTCGGGCGCGCTGTCAAGACGGTTCGCGACCGTTTCCGGCTGGATCGCCGAAAGGATGACATGATCGCTGTCCATCACAATGACGGCGCGCGTGCGCCGCCCATACGTCGCGTCAATCAGCACGCCGCGGTCGCGCGCTTCCTGTATAATGCGCTTGATGGGCGCGGACTCGGGGCTGACGATCGCAACCAGGCGGCCGGCGGAAACCATGTTGCCAAAACCGATGTTAATAAGCTTCATACTTTCTCCCCCGTGTTACTCGATGTTCTGTACCTGTTCGCGTATTTTTTCGATCTCCGCCTTCAGCTCAACAACTGTGCGCGCGATCTCGTAATCATTGGCCTTCGAGCCGATGGTGTTCGCCTCGCGGTTCAATTCCTGCACGAGGAAATCGAGCTTGCGCCCGACCGGCTTTTTCTCGGCAAGCATCTTCTCCAGGCCGCTCAGGTGGCTGCGCAGGCGCACCGTCTCCTCCGCCACGGCCGTCTTATCCGCGAAGATCGCCGCCTCAGTCAGGATGCGCTGCGGGTCGACTTCCGCGCCTTCGATCAGATCCCGGATGCGCTGGGTAAGCTTCTCCCGATACTCCGATACCGTTTCAGGCGAGCGCTCCTCGACAAAGGAAACATACCCTGCGATGGTCTGGCAGCGCGAGAGGATATCCTCCCGCAGATGCGCACCCTCGCGCTCGCGCATCGCGCCGAACTCGGCGAGCGCATGGTCCAGCACCGCGAGTACGTCCCCCGTCAGCTCCTCGGCGTCCGCTTCCTCGCGCTCGCTCGTCAGCACATCCGGATAGCGCGTGAGCGCCGTCACAGTCACGTCGTTTGAAAGCGCATATGTATCTGCAAGCTCTTCCAGCGCCGCGAGATACGCGCGCACGGCGGCATGGTTCACCGTGACGGTCACATCGTCCGATCGGGAAGCATCGATCGTCACAAATACGTCGACCTTCCCGCGCGAGATCGCCCCCTGCATGCGCGTTTTGATCGCATCCTCCAAAAAGCCGTAGGCGCGCGGAGATTTGATATTCAGGTCGAGATACCGGTGGTTCACCGCTCGCAGCTCGACAGTGATCTCCCGTCCGTGGAGGGTGGCTTTCCCTCTGCCGTATCCCGTCATGCTCTTTGTCATATGCGCAGACGCCCTTTCGTTCCTTACTCGGGTATTGTTCAAAATGCCCGGATCGTCATTCAAGTTATCATACCACAAAATGGGTCAAATTGCAATTGTCCAAAACTTACTATCCCGCCCGGCGCGGCGCATCCCTCCGTCTCAAAACTTTCCCCGAAAGCGCACGGACAGCATGGCGATCAGGCGCGAAAAGGCGATGTCAAAGACGATGAACGCCGCGTTCCCGCCCAGATACAGGAGCGCCGGCGCCGCCGTCATCTGCAGCAGCGCCGTTCCCGTCAATAAGGAGGCCGCGCCGAAAGCGAGCGTTATGAGTGCGTTGGCCCCCAAAAGCTTGATCGCCCATTCCAGCGGCAGGTTCCGCAGCCGCTCAACGAGCAGCTTTGTCACCGGGTAATGGCCGAAGAACAGCGCATACAAAAGCGCATTGCCGCGGTCCGGCAGCAGAAGCAGCGCCAGGACCGAGCAGCACGCCCAGCTGAGCGCGCCCTGCCCGGGCCCGAAGCGCAGCACGACCAGCACATTCAGCACGCCCGCCGCCGCCACGAGCGCCAGGCGCATCGTCGGCACGACGCATGAGAGAAACAAAAGCGCCATGCCCGCCGCCGCAATCACGGCGGAAAACGCAAGGCGCTCGGTGGAATTTTTTTTCATAACGCTTCACCGTTCCAGATAACAATAGTACGCAGGACAGCCGGACGGCCCGGATAACCGGGCAGCCCGCCGCGCTGCTGGGCATGCGGCCGTGCCCGGCACTCGCCCTAGCAGCAGGAAATCAGATCGCCGCCCATGCATTCGCAGCAGCAGTCGGCGCAGATGAGGTTCGTGCAGCAGTCGCAGCCGCTCATCCCCCCGCCGTAGGAGCGATAGCTCTGCCCATTCTGCGACATGCGCGAAAGCGCCGAGCGGTATTCCGCGTTTGACGGATCCATATTGACAGCGGTCTGGAAATGGCGCGCCGCTTCATCGAACCAACCCTTGCGGTACAGCACGCTCCCCATCAGAAAATACCATTCAGCGTTCCTCTGCGAAATGCCGGAAAGCATCGCCTCCGCACTGGCAATATTCCCCACCGCGATCATATTGCGGATCGCCGCGTACTGCGGTGAGGAGGAGCGTGAGGAATAAGCGCCCGAAGAGCCCGCAGAGTAACCGCCGTAGCTGCCGTTCGGCGCGCTTTGCTGCGCGCGGCCGGAAGTGATCTGGTCGTATGCTTCGTTGATCTCCTTCATTTTTTCCTGTGCGAGATCTGCGAGCGGATTGTTGACATAGTTGTCGGGATGATATTTGCGCGCCAGGTCGCGGTATGCGCGCTTTACCTCCTCATCGCTCGCGTTTTTCGATACGCCCAGTACTTCATACGGGTCTCTCATGCTGCCTTCTCCTTTGTCTCCAAACGCCGCTGAGCACCTCCGCCGTCACCGACGGCAGGCCCAGATAGACGATGTTTTTGATGATTTCGCCGTGCTGCCTTGTCTTCAAAAGTTCAAACGCGCGGGCCGCCGCGGCGAGCGACTGCTCGAGCGTCGCCGCCAGATGCGCGCGCGCTTCCTCTGCAAGCACGCCGTCGCTGATGGCAAAGCGCGCCGCCACGGCATTGTAAACGCCTTTTTTATGATCCTCCGCCAGATCGTCGCATGCGTCGAGGATGTAGAGCCAGCGCCCTGTATGGTAAAAAATCTCACGCATAATCTTGGTGTTCTCCGCGCTCTGCCCGTCGGCCATGGCGCGCAGAATGCGCGCGAACGCATCCGCCGTGCGGTCAAGAGACGTCTCTTTCTGCGCTTCGAGCTTCGAAAGCTCTTCCAGCCCGCGCCGCACGGCCTCGGCCAGTTCCGGCCGCCTGCGCTCCGCCTTTTTCTTTGCGCGGCGCATCGCGAGCGCGGCAATACCCGCGCCGATGCGCCGAAGGGCACTCTCATCGCGCACATCATCCAGAAGCTTATAGTACGCCAGAAGGATGCTCACATCCGCCGCGAGTGCGAGTGCGCCGCTCTCACTGCGGCAGCTGCGCCGTCTGAGCGGATTTGCCGGGCAGCGGCACGCCTCATAGGTGCAGCCCGGCTCGACCGACGAAAGTACCAACGCCAGAAACGTCAGATCATAGCTCAGGACATTGCGCCACAGGAAGCCGTACCGCCTGCCGAGCTCGCAGCACAGGCCGCAGTATACGGCTTTGAACTCTTCAAACTCGCGCACACGCAGCTCGCCTTTCAGCGGCCTTACGTAGCCGAACAATCAATCCGCCTCCTCGGGTATGTGTAAAAAAACGATCCGGCGCGCCGGACTGCCGGCGCTCCCTGCTCCCGCAGATAATTGCCTGAAAATCAGCATTCGCAGCAAAGCAATGCCGGGCGGCAAAGCCTCTTCCGCCGGCCAAGGGGAAAATCGCCCGCACGAATGCAGGGTTTGCCAACACAGCATAATGGGAACAGCGCTTCTTGCTGCGAATACAAGTGCTAAATCTTATTATAGGTATTTTCCCGCCGCAGTGCAAGGCAAACGTGCCTGAATTTACACTCTATTCATGCATGTGCGGCAGTTTTTTACAAAAAGCGCCCGTGCGGCGCATATGCCCGGCCCCGTCACCGTATCCGGACATTTCTCAGATCGGGTGTTTGAGCATTTCTGTCATTCTGAACAAAGCGAAGGATCCCGTCCGTCAAGCGCAGCGCGTGCACCTGCGGGCGGAATTCTTCAGAGCAAAGCCCTCAGAATAACGGATACGCCGTCCTCCCGAACGAAGCGATCTGCCTTCAGGACACACGGATACCCCGCCCACGGAACGGCGGTTCCGCATCCGGAATCCTCCGCCGAGGCCGCACAGGCGCTTGCGACAAGCTGCAGCGAGCGGAACCGTGCAAAAATGCCCGGTTCCGCTCGCTGGCAAGGGCTGCTCTTTTTCATGAAAGGACTTTGACAATCGTCATTTCGACGCCCTTTTTTTAGTTCAATTTTTTGCTGTCCCGCCACACGCACCAAAAAGCAAGGCCCGCCCCCGCAAGTGCGAGAAGCGCCGCCAGCCCCTCTCCAAGCGGCGCCGCCGCCACAAGAACAACGAGAAACAGCGCCGCCGGCAGGAGATAAAATGCCGCCGCGCCTTTGAGCACCTCTCCTGTGCGCGCTTCAACGAGGACGGTGTCGCCCTCACACGCGCCCACGGGATTGCACACCTCGGCGCGCACATACTCCTGCGCGGCGGTGCACGAACCCGCGCACTTCTCACAGTCGTGCCCGCAGGCCGACGGGCGCTTCACCTCGACAACGGCCCGCATATCACCCCTGACCGCAACCACCTTTGCGACCTGCTGCATAAACCTCTCCTATCTGCTGTCAATCGGGCGCGTACTCCGCCATGATCTTTTCCGCCGCGCGGATGCCGTCGACCGCCGCGCTCATAATGCCGCCGGCATAGCCGGCGCCCTCGCCGCATGGGATCAGCCCGCGCAGACCCTCGCTCATCAGATCTTCCCCTCGCACGATGCGCACGGGAGAGGAGGTGCGCGTCTCTACGCCGGTAAGCACCGCCTCGCGCGCGTCGAAACCGCGAATCCTGCCGCCGAAAGCGCGGATACCCTCGCGCAGCATCTTTGTGACAAAAGGCGGGAGCAGATCCTCCAGCGGCTGGATCTCCACGCCGAAGGGATACGTCGGCTGCACGGAAGAGGGCTTTTCATTCCCCCTACCCGCCAGAAACCCTCCCACCGTCTGCGCCGGAGCGCGCCAGCTTTCGCCGCCCGCGCGATATGCCGCGCGCTCAAGGGCGCGCTGAAAGGCCACGCCGCCGAACGCCCCGCCCTGCGGAAAATCATCCGGCGCCACGGATACGGCGAGCGCGGCGTTCGCGTTTTCTCCATCGCGGGCATGACAGCTCATGCCGTTTGTGACAAGGCCGCCCTCCTCGCTCGCCGCCGCGACGACAGACCCGCCCGGGCACATGCAGAAGGAGTAGCACGCGCGGTTCCCGCTGCGGTAAGAGAGTGTATATTCTGCCGGCGGCAGGAGCGGATGGCCGTACGCGCGCCCGTAAAGCGCGCGGTCGATCGCCTCCTGCCGGTGCTCGATGCGCACGCCGACGGAAAATGCCTTCGGCTCGACGCGCGCGCCGGTACGGAAAAGCGCCTCCACCGTGTCGCGCGCGCTGTGGCCGACGGCCAGAACAGCCGCGCTGCAGGCGATCTCAGATCCCTGCGCGCGCAGCGCGCGCAGAACGCCGTCTTTCTCCAGAAAGCCGTCCACCGCCATGCCAAAGCGTACCTGACCGCCCAGGCGCTCGATCTCGCGCCGGATGGACACGACAACTTCCTTCAGGATGTCCGTTCCGATGTGCGGCTTTGCCTTGACAAGGATATCATCCGGCGCACCGTTCTCATGCAGGGTGCGCAGCACCAGCTCACAGCGTGCATCGTTGATGCGGGTCGTGAGCTTCCCGTCGGAATAGGTGCCCGCCCCACCCTCGCCGAACTGCACATTCGACGTTGTATCAAGCACCCCTTCTCCATGAAAGCGCGCGAGCGCCGCATCGCGCTCATGCATCGCGCCCCCGCGCTCAAAGACGAGCGGGCGGTAGCCCGCGCGCGCCAAAAACAGCGCCGCAAACATGCCGGCAGGCCCGAAACCGATGATCACCGGCGGGCCTGTCAGCTTTTTTGTGCCGGTCGGAACGGGCACGGACGGTTCCGCTCTCAGCCGCACGTCCGCGCGTCCAAGGCGCTCGACGAGGGCCGCCTCCCCCTCAGGGAGATTGACAAGTACGGAGCACACACGCACAGCACAGCCGTGCCTCGCGTCGATGGAGGTGCGGTACACCCCGGCCGACAGCGCCGCGCGAAGCCCCAGCCGCCCGAGCGCTTCATCCACCGCCTCGGCGTCAGGAGCGCCGAGCGCGAGACGGATGCCTGAAACAATGATACTCACTCGTTTTTCACATCCAGAATCAGTTCATAATCGGACACGACGCCGACGTCGGGACTGTCTTCGATCACTACGTGCGCCTTGACATTATGCCGGCCCGGCTCAAGCGCCGCGCCCTCGATATCTGCCACCAGCGAGATCATATCGCTGTCGATCGCGTCGAGCACATCCTTATGCCCATAGATCATGACGCTGATCACCGGGGCAGACACCACGTCGTACACCGCCCCTTCCGGCGCGTTGATGTAGCTGAAATTCGTAACGTTGTAGTTGCGTACCTCAATGTCCGTAAGGTTAATGGTTATTGTGGCGCTCGTCTCGCCGCTCATATTTTTCACCCCATTTGGCAGGGGAATGGGCAGTTCGACCGATTTCCCGTTGAGAAAATGCTCGCGCAGATCGATCGAGCCGAGGCTGATCTGATTCAGCGTTTCGAGCACGCGCTCCGTTCCCGACACCTCGATCACATCCGGCGAGATGACGGCCTCGGCGTACTTCGCATCGATGCCGGGCGCAGAAACAAGCTGTACCTGCAGCGGAATTTCCTTAACGCGGCGCACCGCCATGCTCAGGTTGACGACCTGCGTGTCGCAGATAAGATGCGTGGTGTCCACGGCCTTTCCGTCATGGTCGACAAGCGTATACTCAAATGCGCCGTCGACCGACTCCTGTAGCTTGTCGGTATTGACGCTGACATAAGCGCCGGCAATCGTACTCACAACCGACTGCGGCCCCTCGACCACGATTGAAGAGGGCTCGGCCACCATTGTCTCATACACGTAGCCCTCGCCTGCGCTGCCGGTCTGATTGACCGTCACCGGCACCGTCTCAGTCACCTTTCGGTCGACCTCAACGTTGATATAGGCCGGCGAGCGCCCGACTACTGTGACGTTGTCGACGTTCAGTTCGACCTTATACGGGATGCCGATGCGCCCCGTCGTCTGAATATTGGAAACATCCGCCTTGGCGGTAATCCGCTCAGGTAAAACCTCAGCCAGCTTATCGCGCTTGCCTTCGACATTGATCGTAACCGTAAACGTTCCTTCGTTCAGCACCATCAGATTGTTCGCCTCGAGCGTATCCAGCCCGATCAGTGAAACCTTAACGCCGCTCACGGGCACCGTCTTCTCCGGATTCTGAACGCTTGCGACGTAAAACCACAGAAGAATCGCGCCGCCAAGGCAAAGGGCAAGCGTTACCAGGTCGTGCTTTTTGATCCATTCTCTCACTTGCCCTTCCCCTTTCTTAAGTTCCCAAGGAAGCCGCGGCCGCCGTTCTCTTCCTGTGCGGGCAGTAAGTCGTTCATCAAAAGCTTTTCAAGCGTTTCCGGTGCGAGATGGCGCTTGAGCATGCCGCTGGCTGCGACTGATATCGAGCCAGTCTCTTCAGAAACAACGACACAGATCGCATCGGTGTTCTCGCTCATGCCGACTGCGGCCCGGTGACGTGTGCCGAGATCACGGCTCAGGGTGCTGTTCGCCGACAGCGGCAGCACGCAGCCCGCCGCCAGAATACGGCCTTCGCGCACGACAACGGCGCCGTCATGGAGCGGCGCTTTGGGGTAAAAGATATTTTTTGTAAGCTCTGCGGTGATCTCCGCATTCAGCGTTGTGCCGGTACGTACGACATCTCCGAGTTTGTCGCCGCGCTCAAAAACGATCAGAGCGCCCGTGCGCGACCACGACATCGACGTGCATGCGTCGACGATCTGCACAATGGCATGCTCCACCGCGTGAGACTCCGTCTCCCGGTCGAACAGCGATTTGAAGCGCGTGCGGCCGACATTCTCAAACATCTTGCGCAGCTCCGGCTGAAAGAGCACCACCACTGCAAGAATGCCGACATTCAGCGTATTCTCCAGCAGGAAGCTGATGACATTCAACTGCATCCAGTCCGCAAGCTGCGTCACAACGAGCAGAAGCGCAACCCCCTTCAGGAGCCGCGCTGCCGTCGTGCCGCGGATCAGATGCACGATCTTATACAAAACGAACGTGACGATGACGATATCCAGCAGATCCATCACCGTTGCAAGCCTTATGATCTGCCATACGTAATTGAAAAAATCCATACCTGCACCAACCGCCGGGCACGCGCCCTTTCTCCGTTATTTGTTGCCCTGCCCTCGCATCCCGGGCCACCGTCTACTATCATACCATACCGCACAAAGGCATGTACAATAAATTTACGAATTTTTTGTAAAAGATTTCAGCGCGCGCCCCCCGCGCGCTCAAGAAGGCACACCGCGTGCGCGGCAACGCCTTCGCCCGCGCCTGTAAAGCCGAGCCCCTCCTCCGTCGTAGCCTTGACGCTGATGCGCGAAACATCCGTTCCAAGGCATGCCGCAAGGTTTTCACGCATGGCGCCGACATACGGCCGAAGCTTTGGCCGCTGCGCGATCACGGTGCAGTCGGCGTTTGAAAGCCGCCATCCCCGCTCCTCCATCAGCGTGCGCACATGCTCAAGCAGCACGAGGCTCGACGCGCCGCGGTACGCCTCGTCGCTGTCCGGGAAGTGGCTGCCGATGTCCTCCAAAGCAAGCGCGCCTAAAATGGCGTCCATCAGCGCGTGGGTAAGCACGTCCGCGTCGCTGTGGCCGAGCAGCCCCTGCGTATACGGAATGTCTACCCCGCCCAGGATGAACGCGCGCCCCGGTACAAACCGGTGCACGTCATATCCATGGCCGATGCGCATATCATTCCCCTCTTTCCGCCAAAATCGCCTCCGCCGCAATGATATCCTCCGGCGTGGTGAGTTTGATATTTTCATAATCCCCTTCGACGATATGCACCGCCATGCCCACAGCTTCCGCCGCGGCGCAGTCGTCGGTATATTGGATCTGCTCCTCCTCCGCTTTCACGAGCGCGGCCTTGATCAGCGCCGCGTCGAACACCTGCGGCGTCTGCACTGCAAAAAGACGCTCGCGCGCAAGCGTGCGGACGATCACGCCGCCGGTCACCTCTTTGATCGTGTCTTTGACCGCAACGGCAGGCGCCGCCGCGCCGAAGGAGATGGCCGCTTCGACCGTGCGCGCGATCACATCCTGCTCCACCAGCGGCCGCGCGCCGTCATGAATGGCGATATACTCTGCTTTTTTGGATACTTCCATCACGCCGGCGAGTACGGAGCGCTGACGCGTGTCGCCCCCGCGCACAAGCCTGACACCCTCCCGCAAACCGTACAGCGCGCAGAGCGAGGCGATTTCAGCCATGTCCGCTTCCCGGCAGGCGACGACCACCTCCCGTATTGCCCCGCTGAAAAGGAAGGCCCGGAGCGTACGGATCAGGACCGGCATGCCGCCCAGGTCCATCAGGAGCTTATTCTCCCCCATGCGCGAAGAACTGCCGCCGGCCGGAATCACCGCCGCGACAAACGGCTCGCTTTCTTTTTTCTTTCTGAAACCAAACATCGATAAACCCCTTTGCCCCATCCCTGCGCGTCGGTCAAGCCCTGGAATCCGTATTCGACGCACAAAGCGCCGCCATGTTCTTACCAGGGGAGCCGTTCTTGAAAAGCCGCCGGAAAAAGCCCGCGGGCCTTTCCGGCGCTCTTGTGCGTATTGCCGTCAGTTTTCCCGGGAAAGGGCGTGCGAAACCAGCGCCTCGATCTCGGTAAGCGTCGCGTTTTTCGACAGCACCAGCTCTGAATAGAAGATCTGCCGCGCGGAGGAGAGCATTTTCCGCTCGCCGGTGGAAAGGCCGTGCTCGCGCTCGCGCAGCGCAAGGCTTTTTACCACCTGCGCGACCTGAAGGATATCGCCGCTCTTGATGCGCAGCATATTTTCCCGATAGCGGCGGTTCCAGTTGGCCGTGTCTTCGACGTGAAGCGCTGCAAGCGACGCGATCACCTCGTCCGCCTCTCGCGCTGACAGCACAGGCCGAACACCAATCTCGCCGCACGACGCGACCGGGATCATCACCTTCATGCTCCCGACCGAAACGTGCATGACATAATACTCGCGCGTAACGCCGCTGACCTTTTGCGTCACGATTTCGTCGATCACTCCCGCACCGTGCATCGGATGGAGGATCTTATCGCCAATAAGAAACACTGCCGCACCTCCCTGCGCTGCCGCTCCTGCGCGCTGCAGATATCCGTCCAGCACACTGCGCGGCGATTCATTTGTTCTCTTCTTTTTACCATCCCCCGGCCGCCCGGCAGACGATCTGCATGTTCCCGCTCGTACACTTCCTGCCCAGCAGGGAGCGAAAGGACATGAAATTACAGGTAAAATATTTGCTTTATAAATAATTTTACCACAAAAAAGTTCAAATGACAAGCGCGGGCGCAAAGAGGTTGCATCTCCTGCTTCAGCTGCGTTTTCGCAAATGGGGCCGGCGCTTCGCGCGCGGAAGCGCCCCGGCGAAAAAGGCTTTTGTCTCGTGCACCACACTGCCGGAAAGGAAGATGAGCGCCACGAGGTTCGGCAGGGCCATGAAGCCGTTGAGCGTATCTGCAACCTGCCAGACGATCTCCAGACTCGTCACCGCGCCGAGCAGAATGACCGCAACAAAGACCGCGCGAAACGCCATGTGCCACCGCGTCGTTCCCATCAGATATTCCAGGCATTTTTCTCCGTAAAATCCCCAGCTGACAAGCGTTGAAAAGGCAAAAAAGAAAATGCAGAAAGCCAAAAATCCCCCCGCCGCTTCATGAAAGCTCATTGAAAAGGCCGCGATGGTCAGCGCCGCACCATCCGCGCCCGTGCGCCATGCGCCCGTCGTCAGAAGTACAAGCGCCGTACAGGTGCACATGACGATCGTGTCGACAAACACCTCGAATATTCCCCACATGCCCTGGCGCACGGCGCTGTCCGTATCCGCCGCAGCGTGCGCGATCGGCGCGGAGCCAAGGCCCGCTTCATTTGAAAATACGCCGCGCGCCACCCCCTTCTGTATGGTGTTGGCAAGCGCCGAACCGAGAAAGCCGCCCGCTGCCGCAGTGGGGGTAAATGCGCTTTGGAAAATCAGGCCCACCGCTTCCGGCAGCGCGCGCCAGTTCATCACGACCACCGCAAACGCGGCGGCGCTGTACAAAACGGCCATTACCGGCACAAATTTTTCCGTCACCCTGGCAATGCGTGTAATCCCTCCAAGGAGCACCATGGTCGTCAGCGCCGCCACGACAAGCCCCGTGACGATCGGTCGCACGCCAAAGGCATCCTCCATCGCGCCGGCGATGGAGTTGACCTGCGTCCTATTGCCGATCCCAAAGCAGGCGCAAACACCGAACACGGAGAAGATCCGCGCGAGCCATTTCATATGGAGGCCCTGCTCGATATAGTACATCGGCCCGCCGACAAACTCCCCCTTTTCGTTCCGCCTACGGTACTTGACGGCGAGCACGATCTCCGCATATTTTGTCATCATGCCGAAAAAAGCAGAAACCCACATCCAGAAAATAGCGCCCGGTCCGCCGGAGGCGATCGCCGTCGCAACGCCTACGATATTCCCCGTTCCGGCAGTGGCCGCCAGCGCAGTGGTGAGCGCCTGGAAGGGAGAGATCGCGCCCCTGCGGGCGTTTGGCTCTCTCCTTCGCCTGAACAGTGTGGCGACGGTATTGCGCGCGATCGATGGCACGCGAAAAAGCTGCATAAAGCCCGTGCGCAGACTCAGATAGACGCCGATGCCCACCAGCATCACCAGCGTGGCCGGCCCCCATGCAAGGCTGTTGAGCAATGTGCTGAACTGCGACAGCTTTTGAACAAACTCCATCCTGTTCTCCCTCCGTACCGGCGTACAGCGCCTGTTCCTACTTCATACTTATGAAGGATTTTCACGCGATATTTGTCCGGAAACAGAGAATTCAAGGAAATGCATCCTTTTCGGCCGCGCCGCTTTGCCCGCAGCGGAGAAGGCACCCGTATTGTTTGCACAACGTGGACGCCGTTTTTTGAATTCCAGCGTACCATATGGCTTTTGAGGCGATGCGCAGCTTTCTGTTGCCCCGCCCTTCATCAAACAAACCGAGGGTTTTCATTGAAGGATCCTATTATTTATGGTAGACTACTGTCTGCCGGCGCGTGTGTTTTCTGCGCCGCGCACTCCGGCAAATACGCGCTGCTGCATCTACTGAATGCCCGCTTAACATACCGTTCAATGGACTTGTTCAGCGAAGAACTGAGGATTCATCATGATTATGAACGCTGCCGCTGCAGATGTCATCAACATTCTCGCGATGCTCGTTTCAAGCTATATGGTGCACCGCAATGAAATTCTTGACCGAAAAATGAAACGGTTTTTTCTGTTTGCGGCACTTTTTACAGTAGTTGCAATCGCCGCCGAAATCGGAAGCATATATTGTTCTGCCGGAACGGTCCGTCTTCGCACCGCACATGTCCTGTTTAATGTGGTCGGGTTTTCGCTCTCCCCGTTTATTTCTCTTTTCATTGCCCTCGCTTTCTGCAATCACACCTCCCGCCTGAAAACGTCTTTGTTTTTACCGCTGGCGATCAATTTTATTTTGACTGCGCTTTCCCCTGCGTTCGGTTTCGTTTTCTCGGTGTCGGAAACGAATGTTTATCAAAGAGGTCCGCTCTTTTTTGTCTATATCTTTTCCTATATCTGGGGAATGTCGATCCTTTTTCGGGAAACGCTAATTATCACAAGACGTTATCAGAGCAAAAACAGATATACGCTTTTTCTCCTTTTTGCGTTTATACTGGCGGGCACCAGCGTGCAGATTCTTCTGCCTTCGGTCTTTACGACGTGGTCGTGTGTAGCACTGGCAATCATCATCTATTACGCGTATTTCTGCGAACTTACCGAAAAGCACGATATCTTGACCAATTTGCTCAACCGCCGCGCATATGAGTGCGAGGTGAACCGTCTGAAAACATCCGAGCGTGCCGTGGTTTTCCTTTTTGACGTAGATGCATTCAAAGCCATCAACGACACATACGGCCATCAGTATGGCGATGAATGCCTGCATACCATTGCCGCGGCCATCCGGGAGACATTTTCTTCCGTCGGTTTATGCTACCGAATCGGGGGAGATGAATTTTGTGTGCTGAGCGAAGCGCTTGATCGGGAAAAAGCCGCAGACCATCTCCGGCTTTTTCTGTGCAATCTGGAGCGTATACAGGAAAAAGACGCCCGCATCCCGGCGGTATCTTTTGGTTACAGCATTTATCAAAAGTCCGCAGGAAGCATCGAACAGGCGATCTCAGCCGCCGATCTGGAGATGTATGCACACAAAAATGGGCAGAAGGGAATGCCCGTTAGCTAACCCCTGCA
>CAKTWY010000019.1 GCA_934630445.1 uncultured Eubacteriales bacterium | reverse complement strand
TTGCAACAAAAAACTACCCGCCACACTGTTTCTGCTGGACAACTTTTGAATAAAATGGAGTTATCCGAAATCTCTACCTGACGAAACAGAATTCCGCTGCCGACCAGAGCATCGTTCACGCAGCGGTTCACAGCGGACAATTCCGATGCGCCAAGCATATGATCCGGCAGCTCCAGTTTTCCGATCATCAGTTTCTGGGGTGTAAGCATTAAAAGGCCGCTGTTTCCGTCGCATGCTGCTGTAAATTCTGCATGCAGGCGGATATCTTCCGGTAAAAATATCAAAGAGCTCTTAATGGAAGCATCCATCCTGCTGCCGCCCTGCTCCAAATAACTGATCAAAGCAGACTTTGAAAGTTCCGCTTCCAACGACACCGTGCCTCCATTTTTCGATGACAGCTCCACCGTAAAGCTTTTGACGCCAAGCGCTTCAGGCACAAATTCCCAAATTAAATCCTGCAGATCCTCCTGCGACATTTCGACAAGCGTCTGCGGGATCTGTTCCGGCTCCAATTCGCGCAGCTCCGCCTTCACAGGCGGCCTGAAATCCGGAAGCGCGGCCATTTTTCCATCCTGAAAAGTTGTATACGCCATATGAAAACAGAGCACACCGGACAGTACCAAACAGATAAAAAAAACAATTTTATAAACACCGTTCATAAGCTGCGCCTCCCACGTTTCGCGATCGTGCGTTCCATGCTCTACTATATTTCACAATACAGCAAAACATGCCTGGCACAGACGATGTACCGCCACCAGGCGGAGACTGTCAGCTTGCAGATGTCAACGATAAAAAGAGCCGGACCCGATCGTCCGGCTCTTGGAAATATTAAAATTTATTCGCTTTCAATTAAACCGTAACCGCTCTCTTCCCGCTTATAAACAACGCACGCGCGGTTGTCATCCTCCACATTCTTAAAGAAAAAGAATGTGTGCTCCAAAAGATTCATCTGCAGGATGGCCTCGTCTACCGTCATCGGTTTCACTTCAAAGCGCTTACGGCGGATCACTTCGTATGCCTCTTCCACCACTGGCTCTTCATATGGCACCGCCCGGTCAAACGCCCCTTCGCGAAGGCGTTTTTCGAGGCGTGTCTTATTTTTCCGAATCTGACGCTCGATCGAATCAATCGAGCCGTCGATGGAGGCATACATGTCGTTCGTCTTCTCTACTGCACGGAAAAAGAGATGTGCATAGTGCACTGTGGCTTCGACGACATGACGCCCCCGCTCTATGCTGAAAGTCAGGTGAGCGGATGCATCCTGATTGAAGTAGCGATCGAGCTTTTGAAATTTTTTCTGCGCGTACTCGCGTACTTCATCGGAGATTTCGACTTTTCGCTCTGTGAATGTGAACCTCATTGTGTTCAGCTCCTTTTCTCTAATCTGTCGAGTAACACGTTTGAGTTGTCCTCGGCGTAAGGCGTTTGCCCGCCGCCTGTTGATTCTATTATACCACAAAGGAAAAATTATATCTCCGCACTGCACCCCAAATCTCGTCACATTCTGCTGTTACATCAATTTATCTATCCCAAACGTCTTGTTTTACAAAAATGCTGTCAATATCTACAAAAATCTCAAATTTCACCCGCAGCATGTCGTGTAATATGGCAACCCATATTCACCACGCACGGGAGGCCTGCGATATGCGTCGGGTACGGGAGAATATTGACCTTGAGGGCGGTGACTGTACCGCCGAGCCCTTGCGGCCCAATGCCCAGCGCGTTAATGCGCCTGAGTGCGTCCGCCTCGAGCCCGGCATAAAATTCGTTCACCGGTCCATCCTCGCGCATGAGCGCTTTTTTGGCGCAGAGCGCGGCCATTTCGATCGTGCCGCCGAGGCCCACACCGACAACCACAGGCGGACAGGGGTTGGAACCCGCCGTTTCCACAGAGGAAACAATAAAATCC
Source organism: uncultured Eubacteriales bacterium (assembly GCA_934630445.1). Classification (GTDB taxonomy): domain Bacteria; phylum Bacillota; class Clostridia; order Oscillospirales; family Butyricicoccaceae; genus CAKTWY01. The sequence continues at coordinate 19,356 of CAKTWY010000019.1, read as the reverse complement.
ACAATATCATCCGGCACTGCGGCGGGCGTAAACATCTTCATCGCACTCATGTTTTCACTGCCGAAGCCTTTTGGCGCAACAGTAATACGGATCTTGTCGCCCGGCACGATCCTCGTATGGATCACAGCAGGCGTATTGTCGTTCGTATTGACGCGGTCCAGCGGATCCCGCACGACGGAAAGGCGCAGATATCCGTTTACATAGCCGCGCCGCACACCTTCGTTGACGGCATCCTCAAACGCCGCGCCCTCCAGACAGACTTCCTGTCCCAGCTCGACAAACACCACTGCCATACCGGTATCCTGGCAGACAGGCATGCCGCGCTCTTCAGCAATGCGGTAATTCTCTTCCATTTTATCAAAAATTTCGCGGCCGAGCGGGGAGCGCTCTGCTTTTTTGCATGCCGCAAACGCATCCTTCATCTCCTGCGGCAGCACGACATTTGCCTGAACGCAGAGTTTTTCGACCAGATCGGTGATTTTGTCGGTATGTATCTTTCTCACGCCAGTTCCCCCTTTTACTTTACGCGCTCGCCGTTTATAAGAACGCAGCTGACATGCGTGTCATGTGCAAACGGGTGTCCGGTATAAACCACGATGTCCGCGCACTTCCCCTGCCTGAGCGAACCGATCTTTTCATCAAGCCCAAGAATGCGGGCAGGCGTAATCGTTACGGCGCGAAGCGCGGCCCCTTCCTCCATGCCAGCGCGCACAGCCTGAGCCGCGCAGAACATAAAGTAATCGAGCGTCGTCTCCGGATGGTCGGTTGTGATCGCAACCTCAACACCCGCCCGTGCAAGCGCCCCCGGCGTTTCAAACGTCAGATTGCGAAGCTCCGGCTTTGAACGGAAGCCGAGCGAAGGGCCGCAGATCACGCGCGCGCCTTCCTTCGCCAGGATGTCTGCGACAAGATGCCCTTCCGTGCCGTGTACAAGGACATAATCGATCTCAAACTCTTTGGCAATGCGCATGGCGGTGAACATATCGTCCGCGCGGTGGCAGTGAAAATGCACAGGGATCTCACGCTTCAGTACGGGTACGAGCGCGTCGCACTTCATATCAAAATCAGGCTCGTCTGCGTCTTCATCGCTGTGCGCTTCTTCAATGGCGCGCAAATACTCCTTCGCTTTAAAAAGCTGCTCGCGGATGACCGCCGCCGTCGCCATGCGCGTCATAGGCGCCTGGTTTTTCTCATGATAACAGCATTTCGGATTTTCGCCAAGCGCCATCTTCATCGCGATTGGCGAGCTGACGATCATGTCGTCGATGCGCCGGCCAAACGTCTTGATCGCTACGATCTGCCCTGCGACAGGGTTCGCACTCCCCGGTCCTACGGCAACGGTCGTAACGCCGGCGCTGCGCGCCTCTTCAAAGCAGCGGTCAAACGGATTGATTGCATCCAGTGCGCGCAGATGCGGCGTCGCGGGATCCGTCTCCTCGTTTGCATCCTCGCCTTCGAAGCCAAGCGAATCCTCACAGATCCCGAGATGGGTGTGTGCATCGACAAGCCCTGGCAGCACATATCCGCCGCAGGCATCAAGCACCTCCTCACCGTCCTGTACTTCCGGGCAGGCGCCCATCTCCCCCAGCGCGGCGATGACGTCTCCCTGCGTGCGCAGAAAGCCGTTTTCGATTACATCGTTTTCCATTGTCAGAAGCTTCGCATTGATAATGAGCATGGTTACTCCGATTCCTTCCAAAAGTTTTGTCCGCGCAGCGGCAGTCCAGATCATGCCCGGGCGCAGGCCCTGTTTATTCCTGTTCGGCGGAGCTGTAGATGTATTCCGCCGCATGCTTCGCAGCCACAGCGCCGTCCGCCGCTGCTGTGACGACCTGATACAGCGGTTTGCGCCGCAGGTCGCCCGCCACGAAGATCCGCTTGTCAGATGTGCGGCAATCTTCACCTGCGAGGACATATCCGCTCTCGTCCATATGCACGATTCCACGCAGAAGCGTGCCCTGCGGCACCGTTCCGATCGCAACAAACACGCCGGAAAGCTCCAGCGCGGCGCGCTCGCCCGTTTCAACATTGCGCACCATCACGCCGCCGACGCTGTCGCGCCCGTAAACCTCCTCGACGACGCTGTTGTAAAGGGGTTCGACATTTTTCAAAGCAAGCACGCGGCGCTGCAGGTAAACGCTGCCGCGGAAAGCGTCTCTGCGGTGGATCAGGTATACCTTGGCACAGATATTGGCGAGATATTCCGCATCCTCAAGCGCCGTATCGCCGCCGCCGACGACACACACCGTTTTGCCGCGGAAAAAGTTCCCATCACAGGTCGCGCAGTATGAGACGCCCATGCCGGTAAATTCGCTTTCCCCCTTGCAGCCGAGCAGCCTGCGGGATGCGCCCATCGCAGCGATCAGCGCGCGGCATTCATACTCCCCCGCATCCGTGCGGACAAGAAGCGTTTTTTCCTGCGGTTCAATCTTTGAAACTTCTTCCGTCCTGATCTCGGCGCCAAACTCTTTGCCTGCGCCTCCATCGTGATGCCAAGCTCCGCGCCGCCCGCGCGTGCCACGCCGGGAAAGTTCTCGATTTCAAAGGTGGTGGACATCTGCCCGCCGGCGAACGCCCGCTCCAAAACCAGTGTGGAAAGGCCAGCACGGCAGGCGTATAAAGCGCCTGTCAGTCCGGCTGGTCCAGCCCCCAGGATAATGAGGTCATACATGACAAAACTTCCTCCATTTCGACATTCTTTTCCGTTTACAAGCGCTAAAAAGTTTGGTAATCTATAGGAGAAGCGAATGCTGCACCACCGCATCATTCATATCTTTATCCCCACAACCCTTTTTGGCACCCTAGACAATAGGGTGCCGCTTTTTTGTATGGGATATGCCGCAAAAATGTAAAAAGGCCGCCCGGCGGCATATGCCCGCAGACATGATGCGGCCTGGCAGCCGGCCTATATTCTGTTTTATTTGCGGCCGCGCCTGGTGCCGCGTTTGTCGACATTGCTTTTATAGTCGGACTGCCGGCTCTCACTCTCCTGCATAAAGGCCTTGAGTTTGTCCTCAAACGACTGGGGTGCCGCCGGCTGTGCACTTCTGCGCTCAAAGCCGCCTGCCTGGGCATACGGCCGTCTCCCTGTCGGCGCAGGGCTTTCGATCGTCTTTTTGATCGAAAGATTGATTCGCCCCTCTTTGTCAATGCTGATGACCTTGACCTTGACCGTCTGGCCCTCGGTCAGATGCTGGCGGATGTCGCTGACATAGCTGTGCGCTATTTCAGAGATATGCACCATGCCGGATTTGCCCTCCGGCAGTGCGACAAACGCGCCGAATTTCGTGATGCCCGTTACCTTGCCCTCGCAGACAGTTCCTAAAGCTAAATCCATATTCTTAGCTTTATCCTCCTTTATTTTAAGGCGATGAACGCCTGGTAAACCATGTCTAAGCAGAAATACACAGTACTCATTTGCTCGAAGTGTCGACAAAAACGCGCTCTCCTTCGGCTGCATAGCCGAGCTTTTCCCGCGCGGCGTCTGCCAGGAACTGATCGTCCATTTCGCCGTTGAGCAGATCTTTCAACTCATCGTTTTTAATTTTTTGCGCGCTGTTTTGCGCGGAGAGCGTTTCAAGTTCCCCCTGCTTGCTGTTGATCTGTATTTGAAGCGAGATCAGCGTATATGCAACATAAAGCGCAAATAAAAGCACCAGAAGCTTTGTAATCAGGCCAGCGCGCTTTTTTTTATGCATTTATGGCCTCCTGTTGAATCTTTGACGCCAGATGATATAGCCGGTGTCGAACAGCGGAAAATTTCTAAAATACCTATTTTCCATTCTAAACGATTTTTTTTAAAAGTCAAAAAGATTTTACTCATTTTCAGCTTTTTTTTGTTTTTTCAGCGTCTTTATCAGTTTTATCCGCCGGAACACTGCCAAAACCGGCTTTTTGATACATGCAAACGGCAGACATATGCCGCGTACCATCATGCCGAAGAGGCGTAAGAACAGCTGTGAAAAGCTGTAAAAATATAAAATGGCTCCTAAAAGCAGGCCTAAAAAAATATATCCTCTGATAAAACCATCAGACACCACGACAATGAACAGGAAAAGCGCCGCTGCGCAAACTGCGCAGAACAAAAGATCGAGTATAAACGTCATGCCCTGCCGCAGGTGCATCCCAATGCGCCATGCGCGCAAAAAATCGTAAAGCAGGCTGGCAAGCGCTCCAAACACGACCGCCCGCAGAAAAACCGCCGTCTGATGTGCAAAAAAGATTTCCATATCAGCCGAACAGGCGTGACCAAAGCCCTGCTCTGCGCGCGGATACGCCGTCACTGTATTCAATGGCCGCGATTGTGCCCGAAAGTGAAAGCTCCCCGTTATCCAGGTTCAGCTTCTCAATATGCATGTCACTGCCCTGAACGGTCAGCTGTTCATTTGCTGTTTCCAGCACGACGAGCTGCTCGTCAAAGCTCAGCACCTCCGTAACCCCGGTCACCGTCATCCGCTCTCTGTCGTCGATTGTGACGGAATGTGGCATTTCGACCGCTGCGCGGTCTTTTTCATTTGTCATACAGATCCTCCCCCGCTTCGTGACATCGTTTCTATTCATGTATATTACACAGGGAAGGAAATATTACGAAACCGCCAAAAGAAGCCGCGCGCATTTTCCACCAAAGCCGGTCTCAGCCAAGCTCCCGATACATCGCCGGCGCATCGTTTTTGGTCGCATGCTCTGCAACCTCGACCACCTCAACACGCATGGTACGCTGGCCAAGGGTGATCTCAATGACGTCTCCAACCTTCACCTGGTAGGACGCTTTGGCCTGTCTGCCGTTTACACAAATCTTTTCATTATCGCACGCATCGTTCGCAACCGTACGGCGTTTTATGAGCCTTGTCACTTTCAAATATTTATCAAGCCGCATAAATGTACCAAAATCCTTTCTGTTCTCCGCTTTTCTGCATTTTTTCAACGGCGTACCGCACCTGCATCCATATGAAAGGAAAGAGGGCGCCGCTTCGGACGCTTGTCCGTATCGCAGCTGCCCTCTTGTGATTTACTTGGAAATCTCGTCCTTCAAGGCCTTTCCGGGCTTAAAGACGGCGCTTTTCGACGCTGCGATCTGCATCGGCTCTTTCGTCTTCGGATTACGGCCCAGGCGTGCCGCTCTGTTCTTAACCTCAAACGAGCCGAAGCCGATGACCTGCACCTTATCGCCTTCCTTCAGGCTCTCGGTGATGGCTTCAAACGTAGCTGCCAGCGCCTTTTCGGAATCTTTTTTGGAAAGGCCGGATTTCTCGGCGACTGCCGCAATCAGTTCGGTTTTGTTCATGGATGCTCCTCCTCTAATTTACATCAAATCTTTGTACATCCGGCTGATCCGGAATATAACCTTATTTTACTTCCTGCGCCTTGACCTCGTTCCAAAGCTCGTCCATCTGTTCGAGGGTCATATCCTCCAGGCGCATTCCGCGCCCGCACGCGAGCGCTTCCATTTTGGAAAAACGTGCGATAAACTTGTTGCACGTGCGCTCACACGCACGCTCTGGATCGATTTTGAGAAAGCGGCTGACATTGACGACCGAAAACAAAAGGTCGCCCAATTCCTCTTCCTGCTTCTCAGCAGGCGCAGCTTTCAGTTCTTCCAGTTCCTCTGCCACCTTATCATACGCACCGCCTGCATCGTGCCAGTCAAAGCCGCACTTAGCTGCTTTGGCCTGTACCTTCTGCGCGCGGATCAGTGACGGAAGGCTTTTTGCCACGCTCTCCAGCGTATCTGTCACGGTGCGCTGGCCCTTTTCAACCTTTTTGATCTCATCCCAGTTTTTGAGCACTTCCTGCGAATCATGCACGCGAACTTCGCCGAAAATATGCGGATGGCGCAGGATCAGCTTCTTGCAGATGCCGTCTGCCACGTCGTCGATCGTAAAGCCGCCTTTTTCCGCCTCCACCTCAGCGTGAAAGACAACCTGAAGCATCACGTCGCCAAGTTCCTCGCACAAAAGCCGCTTGTCGTCAAGGTCGATCGCTTCGCATGCCTCATATGTCTCCTCGATAAAATTCCTTCTGATGGAAGCATGCGTCTGCTCCCTGTCCCACGGGCAGCCGCCTGGTGAGCGAAGAAGGCGCACGATCTCAACCAAATCATCAAAGCGATACGAAGCTTTACTTGTAAAATTTATCATAATTTTTCGTCCTTTGCAAGTAAATTATTTATAATTCACGACCAAATGCCGTTTTATTTCATAAAAGCGGTGATTTTTATTTGCGCGCTCTGCCCCGCCGGCAGCCGCCGCGCATGCGGGTCGACACTGCACGGAGCAATCATACTTTCCGCATGTTATTTGATGCGAAGAATACGCGCGATTTTTTCCCCTTTCGGCAGAAAGCGCACATCGTCATATGTGATGGCTTTGACCAGCACAAGCGCCATACCGTACACTGCTACGCAACCCGCAATTGTCACCAGAAGCGCGCCCGTCCGGCCCATAAAAGACCCGAGCGCCGGATACAAAAACCAGGCGCAGACACCCATCGCCGCAGTAGCTGCGAGCGGTTTTAAGAAGATACGGCCAAGCGGGAGCTTAACCCCCGTCGTTTTGACAATGGCCATCAGATTCAATACTGCAATCGTGCCGTAGCAGAGCGTCGTTCCAATCGGCGCGCCGTGAATAATCGTATCATAATCCCCTACCAGCAGGTAGTTTGTCACAAGTTTCACCGCGCCGCCGGCGAGCATGGTCGCCACGGGAATATTCACCTTTCCAAGCGACTGCAGAAGCGAATTGGTGATGGACACAAGCGCCACAAACAGCACCGCCCCGCCGAGAAGCGTGAGCAGCGGCGCAGCGAGTGCAGCGTCCTCCAGCTGCTTGTAGTAGAGAAATTTCAAAATCGGCTCCGCCAAAATTGCAAGTCCCGCCGCGCACGGAAGCGCCAAAAGCGCCGTAATACGAAGCGCCGATTCCATTGTACGCTGCGTCGTATGGAAATCACGGCGTACAAACGCCGACGCGATCGCCGGGATAATAGAGATGGAAATTGCTACTATCAGCGCTTGCGGCACGTTAAACAGGTTCAGCGCCATATTGTACGCTCCGTAAAGGCCGCGCGCGGCCTTTACACTGAACCCCGCATCCTGCAGACGGTTCATGACCAGAAACATATCGATCAGGTTCGTCACACTCAGCACCGAAGCGCCGATCGTGATTGGGATCGAAATTTTTATCAGTCTGGTAAGAATGCTGGAATTGCTGCTGGTTTCCAGGCTTGATGCACGGATAGGAAAACGCAGCGGCGAGCGGATCAATTTGATTACAAGATACAGCGCGCCGAAAACGGTGCCGATCGTGACGCCTGCGATCGCGCCGGCGGCGGCGATCTCAACGCCGTACCCGCGGCGCATCAGCACATACGCAAACAGCGAGCCGGCGATCAGCTTGAACAGCGCCTCAATCACCTGTGAAATAGCGGTCGGCACCATGTTCGACATACCCTGAAAATATCCTCTGATGGTCGACATCACCGCAACAAAAAAAAGCGCGGGCCCGATACAGACCATTGAAAAATACGCCATCTCGTCGCCCACCATCTGCGCGAATGTATGCGCGCCGAAGATGAGCACCAGCGAGCACGCCGCTCCGATAAAAGTAAAGATCAGGAACGCTGTGCGGACGATCTTTTTGACCTCCGCCGGTCTCCCCAGCGCATTTGCCTCCGCAACCATTTTGGAAACCGCCACAGGAAGGCCGGCCGTGGATAAGATAAACAGTGCGGAATAGATATTATACGCCTGACTGAAAATGCTGATGCCGTCTTTGCCAATCAGGTTTGTAAGCGGAAGCTTGAAAACGGCGCCGATGATTTTTACCAGAGCATTGGCAATAATGAGGACAACCGCCCCTTCAAGAAAGCTCTGTTTTGCACTTTTTTTGGTCACACTAACACGCCCTTCAAGCGGATTATATGGAACATCGCCATATATGTATACCTATATTCCAGCCAAACAGCAATATGACGCTGCCTGCACGCATGCGGCAAATCACCCTGCGATGAAAGCCCCGCGCGCTCAAAAGAGCGCAGGAACGAACCGTTCCTGCGCCCGAAACTACCGCGGCAGCCGCACCGGAGCAGGCAGCAACAGGCTGCGCCAATGCGCCCGGCCTCGCCGTAAAACCCAATTATTCGCCGAAACGCGTACCGCAGAAACGGCAGTAAACATCGTCCTTGTCGCAGTTCCTGCCGCAGACAGGGCATTTGACATCCGCCTTCTTTTCTGCCATTTTTTCCTTCATTGCCTTGATCTGCGCAAGCTTTTCATCGATGAGCGACAGCTTTTCGTCGACCTCTTCCGCCGTCACATCCTCGCCGTTGTGGGTGGCATACACGAGTTTGCCGATTTCCTTATAGAGAAGCTCAATCTCCGTATTCAAATCAAAAATCTGGAGGTTCAGCTTTGTCGTCTCGACGACGCCCTCTGCGGCCTTACCTGCCGCATCGGCCGCTTTGCCCGCCGCCTCGACAGCCATTGATGCGCCGACCTTTACCTTTTCAAATATCTCTCTTACCTTCGGGTCCATATCCGTACCTCCTTAGTTTATCTCCTATTGGGCTCAGCCTATTATATCACCGCACAGCTGCAACCGCAATGCTCAATTCTATGGGCGCGCAAATTGCAGATCTCTCTTTCCGCCCATCGGTCAAACAGCAAAGGATCTGCTTTTTGTTCGGCGCATTCAGTTGCCCAGGACCGTACTGCCGCCAAGGAACTCCCGCAAAAGCGACTCCGGCGGAATAAGCGCCGTATCAACCGGTACGATCTTATCCAGGCAATCGTAAAGCTGCGACAGGCTCGCCCGCTCCATCGCCTGCGGGTCGAGACGTTTGATTTCCCCTTCAAGCGTGGGGAGCATCGCATTCACCTCATAGTCAATTGCGCTGTCGATGGCGATATCAGCGTTCACCTTAAAGGGCTTGATATATTTGCGCTCACCGCGGCGGACGCTGATCCACTGTTCGAGCGTCGCGGCCACCGGGGTATTGCGGAAATTTTTATCACGCTCGGACCGTCGCAGAAAGCGGAAACTTTTCGATCCGAAAACCTCGCGGTTCTCCTCATACAGCGCGGATGCGACACTGACATAAAGCTTGGTCGCGCGCATCGAGACGTCTCCCGTTACCATATCATTCAGAGCATGGATCCCCTCGATGATGGCGACTTCATCCTTCCCTACCTGCAGCGGGTGCACTTCATCGCTGCGGCACTGATTAGGGAAATCAAACGACGGAATCTTTACCTCCTGCCCTTCCGAAAGCGCCGTCAAATGCGCCTTGAAAAGCGGAATATCAAGGCACAGCGGCGATTCAAGGTCGATCTTTCCATCCTCGTCGCGCGGTGAATTTTCTTCCGTGCGCGTGGTGAAATAATCGTCCATAGAGATCGTATGCGTATTGATGCCGAGCTGATGCAACCTCCGCTGCAGCAGCTTTGACGTCGTCGTCTTGCCGGAACCCGAGGGCCCGGATAAGAGAACGATGGGTTTCCGATCCGCATTTGCACGGATGAACATCGCCGCCGCCGTAATTTTTTCGGCATATTCCGCCTCTCCCATCGCAATGAGCGCGCGCGGATCATTCCTGGCAAGATCATTGATCTTATTCAAATTGATTTGGTACATTGTTCAGCCTCCTTCCCTTACGAAAGCGGATAAATCATTTTTATGCGTTAGTATAGCGCCGATATTCTCAATATATTCCTTTGGGTATTTGGGATTGAAAATCCGTTCAATTCTTCCGCTCGAAGGCTCGAGAAGTTTTGTTGCCGCGCCCGCGCCGAGCGCGAGGATGGAGCGCAGCTCCTCCATGATATAGATGTTGTAAAGGCTCTCTTTCCCAGCCTTTGCCCAGCCGGTGTTCTCCGCAGAACTGAGCATATATTTCTGCCGGTAGAGATAATACGGCCCATACCCCGCAGCGCGCAGCTTCTGCCCGGCCACAGTGATCATTTCCCCAAGCGTCTTTCCGCCGAAAGCATATGCGCTGTCCTCATGCATGCGCGAACCGCGCTTGATTGCCAGCGTATGGACTGTTATATTCTCCGGATGCATGGAAATGACCTGATTCATCGTATCTGTAAAGCTATTTAAGCTGTCACCAGGAAGCCCTACGATCAGATCCATATTAATGGAATCGAACGGCAGGTTCCGCGCCATTTCATATGCGGAAACCACCTGCGCCGCAGTATGGCTGCGGCCGATGCGCTTCAGGACGTCGTCGTTCATCGTCTGTGGGTTGATGCTCAGCCTGCGCACACCGTGCGCATACAGCGTGTCCAGCTTTTCCGCCGTGATGGTGTCAGGCCTGCCTGCCTCGACTGTATATTCCCGCAGCGCGGAGAGGTCGAACGAGCGCTCGATCTGTGTCATGATGCGGTCAAGCTGCGCCGCGGACAGCGTCGTCGGCGTGCCGCCGCCGAAATAGACGGCGCAGATCCTGCGCCCGAGCGAATGCAGCAGCTCCCCCGTATACGTAATCTCGCGCAGGAGCGCTTCAACAAACGGTTCGATCAGAGCGCCACTCTTTTCCACGGAATTGCTGACAAACGAACAGTAACTGCAGCGTGTCGGACAAAACGGAATGCCGATATAAAGGCAGAAATCCGCCGGATCCGTCACACGATCCGCCTTCGATGCCGCGAGCGCAGCCTCATATGCCAGCTTGCTCTTTTCCGGTGAAACGTCGTATTTTTTTGCAAAGGCACTGAGGGCGGCCGCATCGCTGCGATGCGTTCCCATCAGCTCACGCAGCGCCTTGACCGGCCGCACGCCCGTCATCGCGCCCCATGCAGGCTTTTCCGGCAAAAGCCTGCACGCCGCGCGGTAGATCGCCGTTTTGACGGCATACGTCACCACGCTTTTCTGCTTGAGCGCCGGTATTCCCGCAAGGCTTCGCGTACACCTGCCCTCTGCTTTGATGCCGCCGCGGAAAATGACCGCACGTGAATGCGCTGCGCCGCCGCTCAGCACAAGCGAGGACAAAACCGAATCCTCCTGCAGCGAGAACTCCCCTTCCGTCATGACCTGATGCGGCCGGTCTTCCGGAAAAAGCGTGATGAGGATCTCTTCCACCGCGTTTTTGTACGTGTGGTTTTTCAGAAAATAATTCATCTCGCAAGCGCCTGCCTGATATACGGGTTATGCGCGCGCTCATACGCAAGCGTGGAGGCCCTGTCGTGCCCCGGATAGACGCGCAGATCCTCTCCGATCGCGGCAAGAGCCGCCAAAGACGCAAGCATCTGCGAAAAATCACCCGTCGGCAAATCGCACCTGCCGCATTCCAGACGGAAAAGCGTGTCGCCGCTGAACAGACAATCGCCCACGCGAATACAGCAGGAACCGTTGGTGTGTCCAGGTGTGTAAAGATATTTCGCTTTCATGCTTCCGACATCAAAGCACTCGCCGCCGTTTACGAGAATATCCGCCCGCGGCTCGTCGTAGCCGCCGCGCAGAAAACTGCGGAATTCCGTCATCGCTTCCGTGCGCAGTTTCGGCGCATCCAGCGTGTGTACGACAAGGTTCGCGCCTGTCGCGCGCTGAAGCGCGGCCGCGGCAAGCACATGATCAAAATGAGCGTGCGTTAGAAAAATATAGCGCACATCCATCTTCTGTGTCTGAACGGCGGACAGGATACGCTCCGCCTCGTCGCCCGGGTCAACAACAAAACCAAGTCCGGATGTTTCATCCTTCACGAGATAGCAGTTGGTGCCGATCGCCCCCACCTGCATGGAAATGACTTTCATTTTTTATCACTCCTGGCACTTGTTTTCCTGTCCTGCGATTCGATCACGATGGTAATCGGGCCGTCGTTTGTGAGGCTGATCTGCATATCCGCGCCAAAAACACCGGTCTTGACCGGCGCGCCGCGCCGCCTGCATTCCTCGCAAAAAAATTCGTAGAGCGGTATCGCAACCTCAGGCCTGGCCGCGTCTGTAAAGCCCGGACGCCTGCCATGGCTGCAGTCGGCATAGAGGGTGAAATTCGACACCACAAGCAGCTCTCCGCCGATATCAGCGAGCGCTCGGTTCATTTTACCCTCCGCGTCCGAAAAGACGCGCAGCCCAGTGCATTTGTCCGCAAGATAAACCGCGTCTTCCTGCGTATCGTCCGCATGCACGCCCAGCAGGAGCAGAAAGCCCTGCCCGATCTGTGCCTGTGTTTCGCCGTCTATTGCAACACACGCGCCGGTTACGCGCTGTAACACTGCTTTCACTTTTCCAATTCTCCTTTGCGGCGCCGATTTAATTCGTACTGCGGATAATATCGAGCACGCCGTTGATCTTTTTCAGCTTTGAAATAATGCTGTCGAGCTGTGCCATACCAGAAACTTCGACCATGGCAAAAATAACCGCGTATCCGTCGTTCAAATCGCGGGCGGACAGTTCGTGAACATTGATTTTCATATTCGTAAACACCAAAGCCACATCGGCCAGAAGCCCGAGCCTGCTTTTGGATGATATTTGAAGATTCGTCTTGTACGTGTCCTTGAGCTGGTTGTCCCAGCGGACCTTTACCCAGCGCGCGCGGTCCTGCTCGCTCTGCACGCTCAGGTTGGCGTTGACGCAATCCGTACGGTGGATCGACACGCCATAGCCGCGCGTGACAAAGCCGATGATATCGTCGCCCGGGATCGGCGTGCAGCAGCGCGCAAACTTGACCAGACAGTTGTCGATCCCCTCCACCACGACACCGGAAACAGATTTTGCAGGCTTTTTCGGCTGGGAGAGCAGCTTCTCCGGAAGCTTATCCATGCGGTTAAGGCGCTTGACCTCGTCACGCACGCGGTTCAAAATGCGCGTAACCGTGATGCCGCCGTAGCCGATGCCGGCATACATTTCGTCAAGCGTTTTAAACGAATACTTGCGCAGCACGACGCTTTGGACCTCTTCCTGATGGAAAATATCGTAAAGCTCATTCGCCTTGAGCTCGCGCTCGAGCTCCTCGCGCCCGCGCATGATATTTTCCTCGCGGCACTCCTTTTTGAACCACTGCTTGATCTTATTGCGCGCCTCGCCCGTCTTGGCCAGCTTGAGCCAGTCGCGCTTGGGGCCATAGGTCTCCTTGGAAGTGAGAATATCGACGATATCGCCGTTTTTGAGCTGGTAGTCGAGCTGGACGATCTTTCCGTTCACCTTGGCGCCCGTTGTGCGGTTGCCCACGGCGGAATGGATCGCATAGGCAAAATCGATCGGCGTCGCCCCGGCGGGAAGATTGATGACGTCGCCCTTGGGCGTAAAAACGAATACCTCGTCGGCAAAAAGATCCACTTTAAGGGTCTTGATAAAGTCCTCCGCATCGGTATCCTGCTGCGATTCCAGCAGCTGCCGGATCCACGCAAAGGTCTCCTCCCCCTGCGCGCCGGAGAGGCCCTGCTTGTATTTCCAGTGCGCGGCAATCCCATACTCGGCCATGTTGTGCATCTCAAAGGTCCTGATCTGCACCTCGAACGGAATGCCCTCGCGCCCGATGACCGTCGTGTGAAGCGAGCGGTACATATTCGGCTTGGGCGTGCTGATATAGTCCTTAAACCGGCCAGGGATCGGCTTATAAAGGTCGTGAACAAACCCGAGGACATTGTAACAGTCCGTCACAGATTCAACGATCACGCGCACCGCGCAGATGTCATAGATCTCGTCCATCGTCTTATGCTGGGCATACATCTTGCGGTAGATGCTGTAGATATGCTTGATGCGCCCGCTGATCTGAGCGGCAATGCCGGCCTCTTTCAGGCGTTCGCCGATCCGGTCTTTGATATGCTCCAAAAATTCCTCATGCTCGCTGTGTTTTTGCTGCAGCCCATCGACGATCTCCTGATAGCCGATCGGGTCCAGGCAGTGGAGCGACAAATCCTCCAGCTCCCACTTGATGCGCTGCATGCCGAGGCGGTGTGCGATCGGGGCGTATACCTCCATCGTTTCAAGAGAGATCTCCCGCTGCTTGCGCTCGGGCTGATAAGCGATCGTGCGCATGTTGTGGAGTCTGTCCGCCAGCTTGATCAGGATGACACGGATATCCTTTGCCATCGCCATGAAGAGCTTTCGCAGATTCTCCATCTGCTCTTCTTCTTTTGTCGAATAGGGAATTTTGCCGAGTTTTGTCACGCCGTCGACCAATTCCGCTACCTGTGCGCCAAAGCGCGCTTTGATCTCATCATACGTCGCGGAGGTATCCTCCACGCAGTCATGCAGGATCGCCGCAATGATCGAATCCACATCCAGGCCCATGTCCAGAATAATCTCCGCCACATTGAGCGGATGGCTGATAAACGGCGTGCCGTCTTTTCTCAGCTGACCGTCGTGCTTCGCGAAGGCATAGGCGTAGGCGTCCTCCAGGCGTTTCACGTCTGCGGACGGGTTCGCCTTCAATATTTTGCTTTCCAGCGCTTTGAACTTATTGTCCATCTTGAGACCCTCTTATATCATTGATACGCCGAAGTATCCTTGAACCGTTGATATCCGCCTTGCCTTCGAAAGGAAGCACCTCCACATGAAGCATGTCCTCCTCCTTCCGGAAGGCAAAAAGCCCGAACTCGCTGAAAATGTCGAGACAAATCAGCAGCCGCGCAGGATTCAGCTTGTTTCTGATCTCGCGATTGATCCGCCTGCAAAGCGTTCCGCATTCCGCGTTGAGTACGCGTTTTTCTGCGTTTTTCCGCACAAAACGGAACACCGCCACCAAATCATCGCGCGTCGGATGGAGCAGCGCGGCATCTGCGGCGCTCACGCGTTCTCCCGCCCGGAAATTTTGGTAGAGCGCAAAATACCGCGCGTCCTTTTCATCCTCGCTGGCGCTCCTGCGCAGGTCGCGGACGACCAGCTGAACCGATCTTGTGTTGCGGAAAACGTTGATCTCCGGCGAGAACGCCACGTCAATGAAGTCGCCCTCTGCAAAGCAGGCAAGCACCGTGCTCATACCGAAGCAGAGCGCGTAAAAATCCGTTCCATCCTTCGTGAGACGAAGTTTGAGGTGCTTATCCTGCGCAAGCGGCGTAATTTCCTCCACACGCGCGCCGTAGATGCAGAACACAGGCTGCGGATTGCCCATGCCGAACGGCTCGATCGCCTTAAGGCCATCCACATTTGCGAGCGTCAGTTCCGCCGCGGACACCTCACAGTCGATGGTGATGCTCGGCTCGGCATCTTCGGCGGAATAGTGCTCCGCAGCATAGGCATTGATGCGCGAACGGAACGCTTCAAGCTGTTGGCGCTCGATCGACAGGCCTACCGCCAGCTCGTGCCCGCCGTATTTCAGCAGCAGCGGCGCCGCATCCTCCAGCGCGCCGAACAGGTTAAAACCTTTCACGCTCCTGCCGGAACCTTTTCCCATGTCGCCTTCCAGAGAAATCAGGATTGCCGGAACGCCGTAGCGGTCCGTGATGCGTGAGGAAACGATGCCCACAACGCCGTTGTGCCAGTCCTCGCCCCAAAGCACGATGACACGGTCGCGCACGGCGTCATATTGCTGCGAAAGCTGTTCCAGCACCTCTTCCAGAATGCTGTTTTCCGCCGCCTGCCGCTCCCTGTTCTGCTCGCAAAGCTGCTCGGCAAGCGCCTGCGCCTGCGCAGTGTCATCCGTCAGAAACAGGCGTGCCGCCGTCAACGCACAGCCGATCCGGCCGGCCGCGTTGATGCGCGGCGCCAGAATAAAGCTGATGGCGTTGGAGGTGAGCGTTTTGCCGCGCATACCCGTGCATTCCATCAGCGCGCGAAGGCCCGGATTATCCGTACGCTCCAGACAGGCCAAACCGTTTGCCACGATCACACGGTTCTCGTCGCACAGCGGCATCACATCCGCCACTGTGCCCACCGCCACCAGGGCAAGATACTGCTCGATCATCTCCTGCAGCCGGTTGGGGCCCGCAAGCGCGCAGACAAGCTTAAACGCGACCCCGACGCCCGCCAGTTCGCGAAACGGATAGCCGCTTTCGGTACGCCTGGGATTTAAGACGGCATCCGCCCCGGGCAGTTCTTCTTTACACTCGTGATGATCCGTAATAACCACGCGCATGCCAAGACTGTGGGCAAAGGCAGTTTCTTCCACCGCCGTAATGCCGCTGTCGACCGTTATCAGCAGCCGAACGCCTGCATCGAACAGCGTCTGTATCGCCCCGGCGTTCAGGCCGTATCCCTCGTTCATGCGGTTTGGAATGTAATAAATGCAATCGGCGCCTACACTTGTAAGATAGCGTGTCATCACACAGGTCGCCGTTACGCCATCCACATCGTAGTCGCCGTAAATCGCGATCTTTTCGCCGCGCTGCACAGCGCCGCCGATCAGATCCACTGCCTTGTCCATGTCGCGCAGCTGCATCGGGTCATGGAGCCCGGACAGATCTGTCTGCATAAATTTTTCTGCCGCCGCAGGCGTATCGATCCCCCGCGCGCACAGTGCGCAGGAAGCCAGATGCGTAAGGCCCAGGCGTGCGCTCAGCTCTTTGGCACGGGCTGTGTCGCAGCCTGATATCATCCACTTTTTACGTTTCATTTTTTTCACCAATAATTTTTTATTGCTCCGCAATAAAAAATTCCGATTCCATTCGCGTGCGTCTCGCCCTTACGGGCAACCGACGCACATGCATATAAAAAATAGCCTGCGGCTATTTTTTATTGTATCAATTATAGCAAAGTTTGCGTACTTCTACAATATAGCTGAAAAAAATTGCTGCCGCATGCAGTCTGCCATCCTCTGTCGCGGCGGCATCTTCACGTTTGCGCGCGGTACGGCATATTGTATTAACACGGGTCTTCCCCCCGTAGATATGGAGGCTAACTTTTATGTGCTGCAATCGTTGTTCTAATTGTTCGCGTGACTTCGACCGCGTATCCGTAAACGGCACCGGCGTCGTAGGCGGCGGTACTGTTGCGGGTTTTGTTCCCGTTACGGTCACGTATCGTATTGCGCAGACCGGCGGCATTGTAATGAACAATTCCGGCTCGGGCAATTCTACTTCCAATTCCTGCGGCTGTGGATCTCAGACGCGCAATACGCGCGGCCGTTCCGGCTGCTGCCGCTGAGGCACATTTTTTTCGCCGTCCTTACCGGACGGCGTACTTAGCACACGGGATTGCAGCCTTTGTGTTCGCTTCCGGCGGGGCTTTTCACGCCCCGCCGTTTCTTTATCTTAAAAGACACGCAGGCGGCCGCAGGGAACTGGTCCCCGCGGCCGCGGCAGTCTGAATTTTTACGCAGCGCGCTTCGCCGCTCTTTTACAGTTTCCGAATGGAGAACAGTGCGTTCAGCACGAGCCAGTTCTGCGGAAAATAACGCATGATATTCCAGATGCTCACGCCGCGCAGTCCATATTCATCAGCCAGGCGCGCCTTGGCCATAACGCTTCGCGCGTCCTCAAACCAAACGATATGTTGTCTGCGCTCGCTGTCATAATAGGTGAAAAACGGCGACTGCGCCGTCTCATCAAATTCGATCGCCGCATTCTGCGCGATCGCAAGTTCTACTGCCGCGACATTTGACAGAGACTGTGCCTGCGACCCCTGTGTAAAGGGCAGCGTCCAGTTATAGCCGTAGTTCGGCATGCCCATGAATATCTTTTCCCGCGGAATACGCGTCACTGCATAGTCGAGCACCTCGCGCACTTTGTTAAGCGGAGCGACCGCCATGGGCGGCCCAAACGCATACCCCCACTCGTAGGTCATGAGGAGCACCGCGTCCGCCGCTTCTCCCAAAGCGCGGTAATCGTGCGCCTCGTACAGCAGGCCCGGCTGAGTGTCGGACGTTTTGGGCGCGAGCGCTACAAAGACTGTATATCCTTCCGGTGCCAGGCGGCTTCTGAGGTTTCTAATAAAATCCACATATGCTTCCCGGTCCTGCGGCAGAACATATTCAAAATCCACATCGAGTCCAGCATAATTTTTTTCCTGCAGGGTGACAAGAATTTCTGTGATCAGCCGATTCTGCGCATCCATATCGTTGAGCACCGCATGCGCGAGCGCGTTTGAAAATTTGCCGTCCTCCCCCAGTGTGGAGATAAGCATCAGGGGCGCCGTTCCATATCCGCGGGCGGTATTGATCACCGCTTCATCCCCCTCCAGAGGAATGAGCGTGCCGTCTGGCTGAAAGCCGTATGTAAAAAGCGTGATGAATGTGAGAAACGGCAGTGTCTTTCGCAAAACCTCGGGGGCGATATAAGGGTATGCGTAGCCATTGATGTCGATTTCACCGAGCGGCGGCGTACCGTAGCTGATATTGATCTGCTGCCCCGCCTCCAAGATCGGATTGTCGGACAGCCATGGATTGCTGCGCAAAAGCGCCTCGACCGTGACGCCGTAGCGGCGCGCGATGGAAACGAGCGTGTCGCCCGGTTGTACGGTATAAATTTCATCCGGCATCAGGATAACAAGCGCCTGCCCGACCGCAAGGCGCGAGGGGTCTCTGAGTTCATTGGCCTGAATGATGCTTTCCGGTGTGACGTTATACCGCTGGGCAATGGAATAAATGCTATCTCCGCTTGAAACAACATGTATGATCATAGCAAACAATCTCTCCTTTCACGCCATCATATGGTGAAAGGATGCGATGCGTGCCTGTATCGCCGCAGCAAGCAAAAATCAGCCTCCGGTCCGGACGCCGCCACGCCTGCGCAGGAAAAAATCCGCGCATTCGCCAAACAATGCCCCACCCAGAATGAGAAGCGCACCGAGAACCTGTGCCGGAGCCATCCGCTCCTGCAGCAGCAAAGCAGAAAACACAACAGCCGACAGCGGCTCCAGATAACCGCAGATCGCTACTGTCTGCACCGGCAGTCTGCCGATAGATGAAAAATACAAATAGCAGCCCATCCCCGTGTTGACAATGCCCAGCAGCGCGATTGCAGGCCAATTTTTTGCCGCAACGACAATGACAAGCCCCTGCTTGACGCAGACAAAAGCCGCCACCGTCAGAAAGGCAAACAGCAGCTGCGCCATGGTATTTTCAAGGCCTGTTATGCGCTGTGTGCGTTTATTTGCTATTACCATAACAGCATACATCACCGCTGACATCACTGCGCAAAACAGGCCCCAAGCCGTTTTTCCCTGTTCAAGCGCCTCGGAATTGACAAAGAAAATACCGGCGAGAACCGTGAGAAAGCCTGCTGCCTTTGCCCATGTCAGCCGCTCATGAAATAAAAGCGGAGACAGCGCCATGACCAAAACCGGTCCGCAATAATAGATGAGTGAAGCCATACCCACGCCAATTTCCTGATAAGCTTCATATAGGAACATCCAGCTTGCCCCCATCGCCCCGCCGGATATCATCAGATATATCAGCTGCCGTCTCTCCTGCAGAAAGCCCGCTTTTCCCCCCGTGAGCCTGAAAACAATGAACAGAAGCACTGCGCCGATCAGTGTGCGAA
>CAKTWY010000018.1 GCA_934630445.1 uncultured Eubacteriales bacterium | reverse complement strand
AACATGGCCAGGCTCGCCTCCTGCGAGCTGCTGGAGGCGTACGACCCCGCCTCGCTCCGTCCTCCCCGGCGGAAAACGGAGACGCTGATCCTTCTGCTGCAGGACGAGCGCAATGCGCTGGAGCGGGCGCTGCTCCACTTCTCTCATTTCGAGAAGGAGACCGTCCGGCTCGAGGGCCGGCGCTACCGCATCACGCTGCGCTACGAGCGCGACGATGAAACGGAACTGCTGATCCGCGTGCTCTCCTTCGGGCCGATGATCCGGGTCGTTTCGCCCGAGCGCTTTATCAGCCTGATCCGGGAACGGCTCGACAAACAGGTAAGTTGCGAACTCTGACCGAAGAGTTCGCAACTTTTTTTCCGTGATTCTTTTGGGTTTCTTTGGTAGGATTCAGTTGCGGGGCTGTTTTGCAGGTGCTTGACCGCACCGCGGTACATGAGGACATTCCAACATGTATGCCGGCAGCTCTGCATATGGCAATCGCGAAAGCGATGGGGTTCAACTCCCCGGAACAATCGCAGGTTCGAATCCTGCCCACATCTTAAAAATGTGGCCAAGTGGTTTTGGTGCTGCCTGAAAAGGCGCGAAACGATCGATACCACCCTGTGCCTTCCCTCCGCACGGAAGCGGCAGTCAGGCATCCTGCCGGGGCTTCTTCCATGCAATGGACGCTTCGCCTTGTCTGGTGACGGATACCGCGCAGGCATGCCGCGGGCCAGAAGCGTCGTCTTTCCGCCCGCGTCACGTTTGCGCTCAAGTCTTCAGCCGCGCAGCGTCCATCCGGGGAAGCACAACCGAATGAACACCTTCAGGAGGATAACCCATATGAAAAAGGTCATTATCAACGAGAATCAGAGAGGGCTCCTGTTTGCAGGCGGCAGATACAGGAAATTTCTAACGCCCGGCAAATACCATATTTACGGAGATCGGGAGATCGAAACACTCTGCACAGACCGCGCGCTGCACTCTGCCAGATGTACGCTGGATACGCTCCTGCTCGACAGCGCCATTGCAAAACAGGTCTCTGTTGTGGAGGTTGCGGATCAGCAGCTCGCGCTGCACTTCATCAACGGAAGGTTTGAGCAGGTCCTGTGTCAGGGCAAATATGCCTTCTGGGCGATCCATGACCGGCACGACTATCAGATCATCGATATCTCCCAAACGGAAGCAGACGCAGCCCTTCCCGATTATCTGTTCTCCATGATCCCGTCTGCCTGCTTTACCAGGGTCGAGGTGGCCCAGTACCAAAAAGCACGCCTGTATTTCAACAGCAGGCTGGAGCGCATCCTGGAACCCGGTACATATTATTTCTGGAAAAACGGCGTCAAAGTCGAGGCGCAGCTGGTAGACACCCGCCTGACGCAGATGAATATCACCGGTCAGGAAATTCTGACGCAGGACAAGGTCTCCCTCCGGATTAACTTCGTCTGCAGCTACCGCATCACGGACTGCGTGAAGGTGCTGACAGAAATCGACGACTATTCTGAGCAGCTGCATGTTGCGGCCCAGCTTGCAATGCGCGAATACGTCGGCAGGCATAAACTCGATGAAATTCTGGAAAGCAAGGAGCTCATCTCCCAGTACGTCGTCGATCGCCTCCGCGACAAAGCGCCCGCCCTGTTTGTTGAGATCGCGGACGGCGGCGTCAAGGACATCATCCTGCCCGGCGAGATCCGCGACATTATGAACACGGTGCTGGTGGCGGAAAAGCGGGCGCAGGCCAGCGTGATCGCGCGCCGCGAGGAGGTCGCATCCACCCGCTCGCTCCTGAACACCGCCAAGCTGATGGAGGAAAACCAGACGCTTTACCGCCTCAAGGAGCTGGAGTACGTCGAGCGTATCTGCGCCAACGTCGGGAACATCAGCCTGAACGGCAACGGCGATCTCCTGGCGCAGCTGGGGAAGCTGCTGCGCACCCAGGCATCCTAAAACGCAGTCATAGCGATCAACAGAGTCTTTTATCCGCCGGCCAGCAGCTGACCGATTGGCACAAATTTTGAAAGGAGGCAGGTCTAATGAAGCAAAAAATACTGGATGCGCTCGAAAACATTGAACAGACGAGAAATGTGCGCATTCTTCTGGCAGTTGAATCCGGCAGCCGGGCGTGGGGCTTCGCGTCGCCCGACAGCGATTACGATGTGCGCTTTATCTATGTCAGGAACATGGAATCCTACCTCCGGCTGGAAAAAGCCCGTGATGTGATCGAGCTGCCCCTGGACGATGTGCTGGACATCAACGGCTGGGACCTGGACAAAACGCTGCGTCTGCTGCACAAGTCGAACCCCACGGTATTTGAGTGGTTTTCCTCGCCGATCGTATACCGGAGCAGCCCCTTTGCCGGACGCTTCAGGCAGATCATGGCGCGGTATTTCTCTTCAAGAAGCGGTCTCTGGCACTACCTCAGCATGGCGGAGGGGAACTTCCGCACGTATCTGCGCGGCGACATGGTGAAAGCGAAAAAATACTTTTATGTCCTGCGGCCGGTCCTCGCGTGCCGGTGGATCCTGCAGCGCGGCACGCCGCCGCCCATGCTGTTTTCCGAGCTGATGGAGAGCCAGCTGCCATCTTCCTTAAAGGGCACTGTAACGGACCTGCTGCAGCTGAAGACGCATGCACCGGAGGTCAGAATGATCCCGCGCATCACCCGGCTTACTGACTATCTGGACGAGAGCATCACTGCCGTAAAGGAGCAGATTCAGCGCCTTCCAGCCGATCCCTTCCGCGACTTGGAAGAGCTGGACGCTTTATTCCTGTCGGAACTGAAAATGTGAAACGCCATCACATTGCCGGGCCGCCGGACACCGCATCGGCTGTGCGCCAGGCGGCCGGCACAAAAAGCAACAAAGCGGGAGCGGCTAAACCAGCCGCTCCCGCTTTGTTGTTATACCAGCTGCCCGGGCAGCTTCAATTTTTTCCTGGGCGGAAAATGGGCGTCAAAGGCCTCCACGTCCGCCTCGTCCACAAAGTAACCCTCAGGATCTTTGTACACGCCGGTGACGCCGTCCAGAAACCCGGGCTCCAGCTCGCAGATCAGAAAATAGGGCACCTCGGCATCCCGCGGCTCGGCAAAATAGTGGATCCCCTTCGTACTGGCCACAACAAAACCGGCTTTCCCGTAAAAAGCAATGTCGCCGGTAATCGCGAGTGCCCCCGCGCCCAGCTGTCTTGCGGCCTGCATGGAATGGCGGAGCAAACGGCTCCCATAACCCTGTCGTTTATATTCCGGCGCGATGCTGATGGGGCCAAAGGTCATGATCGGAATCCTCCGGCCATCGTCCGCGCAGATCTCCGAGCGAGCGTACATCACATGCCCGATGAGCCTTCCGCCCTTTTCCATCACAAAATCCAGCTCCGGAACAAAGGCCGGATCCTTCCGGAAGGTGTGCAGGATATAATGCTCCACGCACCCGGGGCGATACACGTTCCAGAAGGCCTCGCGCGTCAGATTCTCCACTTCGCGGTGATCTTTTGCTTTTTCCAGGCGGATGTTAAAATCGTTTTTCATAGAATTTCCTCCTCAAAAATGTCGGCCTGCAACTCCGGGAGGTTGGTGAGACCGTTTCAGCAAATCTCCCGGTCAGCCGCAATCTCCAAGGCGTCGTCTTTCAAACAACATATCTCCCAAAATGGATGTCGATCGGGCATTTTGGCCGGATCACAGGGTGATTATAACCGATCTGTGCGTCAAATACAAGAATGCATAAAATAGATGCAGGGCCTTTTCGTGCTGGCATTGGCGTGGTATACTGACATAAAAGGGGTGAGCTTATGACCGAAGATGAACTGCTGTTTTTCAGCCCGATGCCCGGCGCGCTGCCGCTGTATGAGGCGCTGAGCGGGAAGCTGCTGGGCCAATTTCCGGACCTCGCAGTAAAGGTTCAGAAATCTCAGATCACCTTTCAGGCCCGATACGGTTTTGCCTTTGTATCTCTGCGAAGGATGAAGGGCTGTCCGCCGGTATTTCTCATTCTGTCCTTCGGCCTTTCCCACCGTCTCGCTTCGCCCCGCATTGCCGTAGCGGTGCAGCCCTACCCCAACCGCTGGACACACCATATGATTATCTCGCACGAGCGCCAGCTGGATGATGAGCTGATGGGCTGGCTGCGGGAAGCGCACGATTTTGCGCTGCTGAAATGAGGAGGAACCGGACATGAACAAATACCCATGGCTGGACGAAGCGCTGCGGGCGAAAAAAGGATGCACCAAGGACTATAAGCCGGAGTGGGGCTGGTGGCGCTACCAGGTGGGCGGAAAGATGTTTGCCGCAACCTGCCAGCCCGGTCCGGAACATCGGGCCTATGACGAACGGGAGCTGCTGACGCTGAAATGCGAGCCGATGCTTGCCGAACTTCTGCGGGCGGAATATCCGGACATTCTTCCCGGCTTTTATATGGATAAGCGCAACTGGATCTCCGTTTTTCTGGACGGCGCCGTGCCCGACGATGTGCTTCGCGACCTGTGCCAGCGCTCCTATGCGCTGGTGTTCGGCAAGCTGACGAAAAAATTGCAGCGTGAAATCGAGGCGGGTGCACAGTGAAATTTCAAAATCCCCTGCTGGCGGTGACCGACCTTGCCGCCTCCGTCGCTTTTTACAGGCAGGTGCTGGGGCTGCGGGTCGTCATGGACTTCGGAGCCAATGTGACCCTGACCGGCGGCGTATGCCTGCAGACGCTGGATACCTGGCGCGAATTGATCGGTGGCAAGGCCGTTGCTCTGGGCGGAAACGCCGGCGAGCTCTATTTTGAAGAAGAGGACTTTGATACTTTTGCGGAAAAGCTGGCGAAGATGAACATCGAATATGTTCACCCTGTGAAAGAGCATCGCTGGGGCCAGCGCGCGGTGCGTTTTTATGATCCGGACAGGCATATCATCGAGGTCGGCGAAACGATGGAGGCGGTCATCCGCCGTTTTCTGGCAAGCGGCATGAGCGCGCAGCAGGTGGCCGAACGCATGGACGTGCCGCTGAAGCTGATAAAAAAGTACGTGAATGGATGAGAGAGGGCCCTGCATGATGGATATTCCCGCCTGCATCGCACGCCTGACCGGCAAGGATGCGAAGGATGCCTGCGCCTATGCCTCGCGCATCGTGGAAGAAAGCCGTGGGAGTGCGCGCTGGTTTCCCTGTCTGGAGGCAGTCGCGGCGCTGCTGGAGCACAAAAATTCCCTGGTGCGCGACCGGGCCATCGCCATCCTCGCCGCCAACGCAAGGTGGAACCGCGAGGGGAAGCTGGACGCGCTGATGGACGAATTTCTCCGCCATGTCACCGACGAAAAGCCGATCACTGCCCGGCAGTGCATCCAGGCCATGCCGGAGATTGCAGCGGCAAAGCCGCATCTGATCGCGCGTATGCGCGCGGCGCTGGAGGGCGCCGATCTGAGCGCTTACCGCAGCAGCATGCGTCCGCTGATTTTGAAGGACATCGCCGCGACCCTTGATGCAATGGAAGGAATGCAGCAGTGAAGCAGGCGTTTTTTTACATCGATCAGATCCCTGCCGTACTGTACGGCGACGATGCGCAGCGCGTCTGGCTGTTCGTCCACGGCAAGTGCGGCTGCAAGGAGGAAGGGGCGGATTTTGCCCGTATTGTCTGCCCCAGGGGCACCCAAGTGCTCGCCGTCGATCTGCCCGGACACGGTGCACGGCGAGACGGACCCGGCTTTGATCCGTGGCACACCGTGCCGGAACTGCGCAAGGTTATGGCGTATCTGCGGCAGCGGTGGGGGCACATCGCGCTGCGGGCCAACAGCCTGGGCGCGTGGTTTTCCATGCTCGCTTTCGCAGACACACCGCCGGAAATGGCTTTGTTGGTATCTCCCGTGCTGGATATGGGAAAACTGATCGGGAATATGATGCAATGGGCGAAAGTGAGCCCAGCGCAGCTGGAGCGAAAGGGCGAAATCCCCACCAGCTTTGGCGAGACCCTTTCCTGGCGGTATTGGCAGTATGCCAAAGCACATCCCATTATCAAATGGAATACAGCTACCGAAATTCTGTATGCCGGGCAGGATCATCTGACCGACCAGGATACAGCGGCGGACTTTGCCCGCCGTTTCAGCTGCGGCCTTACCGTCATGAAAAACGGCGAGCACTGGTTTCACACGCCTGAACAGCTGGAATTTCTTCGGGTATGGGTTGACAGATACGGTGTTGAATGGAGTATGATGTAAGCATGGATGCACAAAAGATACTGAGCGCGGCGGAAAATTTGAAAGAGGAAATCATTGCCGACCGGCGGGAAATCCATCGAAATGCTGAGGCTGGTTCCTGCCTGCCAAAAACCAAAGAATATGTAAAACACAGACTTTCCGCAATGGGCTATCATCCGGAGGAGATTTGTGAGAGCGGCATCGTCGCCACCGTTACCGGGGAGGATACAGGCCGATGCATCCTGCTGCGCGCCGACATGGACGCACTGAAGATTTCGGAACAGACGGAACTGGAATTCAGGTCAGAGAACGGCTGCATGCATGCCTGTGGACACGACATGCACGCAGCCATGCTGCTGGGTGCGGCAAAGCTCCTGCAAGCACACAAACGTGAGCTCAAAGGCACTGTCAAGCTGGTATTCCAACCGGACGAGGAAGGGTTCACCGGCGCGAAAAACATGCTGGTATCGGGTATTCTGGACAATCCCGCGCCGCAGGCAGGTCTGGCACTGCATGTCAACTCCGGCACGCCCTCCGGTCTGGTGCTGTGCGGACGTGGAATTTTTATGGCTGGCTGTACGCTGTTTCGCATCACCGTAAAGGGCGCAGGCTGCCACGGTGCAATGCCGGAGACAGGTGTCGATCCAATCAACATCGCCGCCCATATTTATCTGGCACTGCAGGAGATCACCGCGCGGGAAATCCCGGCAAAAACACCCGTCGCCCTGACCATCGGCCACTTCAGCGGCGGCAAATCGCCCAATATCATCCCCCAGGAGGTTGTCATCGAGGGTACCATCCGCACTTTTGACCGTGATCTTTCCGGCTGGGCCTTTCAACGCATCAAGGCCATTGCCGAAGGCTCGGCGGCGGCCTTCCGCGGCAGTGCAGCAGTAGAAGAAATCTCCTCCGCCCCGCCCCTGCGCAATGACCCGAAGCTGACAGAGCAGATGGCCGGCTTTGTCAGCGCGCTGTTTGGAGAAAAATTCATTTACCGCATGGATGAGGGCGGCATGGGTTCGGAAGATTTCGCCTCCTACACCTATGAGCTG
The DNA here is from genome assembly GCA_934630445.1 of uncultured Eubacteriales bacterium. GTDB lineage: Bacteria > Bacillota > Clostridia > Oscillospirales > Butyricicoccaceae > CAKTWY01. The sequence goes on along the minus strand of CAKTWY010000018.1, from coordinate 14,179 downwards.
CCCTGTGTCTATCTGCTGCTTGGCGCTGGAACCGAGCAGGAAAACCCGCTGTACGGAAAACCCATGCACAATGAGAAAGTTGTGTTCAACGAAGACATCGTATCAAAGGGCGCTGCCATCCACGCATATTGCGCTATGAAATGGCTGGCCAATCAATCATAAACAATCGGAGGAATGCATTATGAGAAAGAATTTTGGTTCCAAGCCCTGGCTTTATCCCCAGCCTGTCTTCATCATCGCCACCTACGGGGAGGACGGCACCCCCGACGCCATGAATGCCGCATGGGGCGGCATCAGCGGCGGCGCGCAGGTATCCATGTGCCTGAGCGCGGGACATAAAACGGTGAAAAACATTCTCTCGCGCGGGGCGTTTACAATCAGCATGGCCGATGCCGGCCACGTCGTGGCGTGTGACTATGTCGGCGTCGTCTCCGCCAACGACGTACCCGATAAGCTTGCGCGCGCAGGCCTGCATGTTACAAAATCCGCATTTGTAGACGCTCCGCTGATCGACGAGCTTCCCCTGGCGGCGGAGTGCACGCTCGTCAGCTATGACCCCGGCTCCGGCTGTCTGGTGGGGAAAATTGTCAACATCAGCGCAGACGAAAGCGTCCTCGGTGAAAGCGGAACGATCGACCCTGCCAAACTGCAGCCCATCACCTTCGATCCGGTGAACAACGCCTATCTGGTGCTCGGCGGCAAGGTCGGCAATGCCTTTCGCGACGGCCTGCAGCTGAAATAAAAGGAGACGCACGATGCACTATGTCACAGCCAAGGGCATCCTCTCTGCAAAAAACGGCATGAACCTGTATCGCGGCTGTCAGCACGGGTGCATCTACTGCGATTCGCGCAGCGCCTGCTATCATATGGCGCACGACTTTGAAGACGTGGAGGTCAAGGAGAACGCCGTCGCGCTGCTGGAAGATGCTCTGCGCCGCAAGCGCAGACCCTGCATGATCGGCATGGGTTCGATGACCGATCCTTATATACCGCTGGAGGAGGATCTCCGTCACACCCGGCAGGCGCTGGAGGTCATCCGGCGCTATGGCTTCGGCGTGACGCTGATCACAAAATCCGCCCGCGTTCTGCGGGATCTGGATCTGCTGCAGGCGATCAACGAGCAGGCCAAGTGCGTCGTTCAGATGACGCTGACCACTTACGACGAAGCGCTCTGCCGCAAGCTGGAGCCCAATGTCAGCACCACGCAGGAACGGGTTCTGGCGCTGGAACAGCTGCAGCGCGCCGGAATCCCCACGGTGGTATGGCTGTGTCCGATCTTGCCGTTTATAAATGACACGGCGGAAAACCTGAACGGGATTCTGGACTGCTGCGTGCGCGCCGGAGTAAAGGGCGTGCTTTGCTTTGGCATGGGGGTAACGCTACGCGAGGGCAGCCGCGAATATTTTTACCGGCAGCTTGACCGGCATTTCCCCGGTCTGAAGGCGGAGTACATCCGCCGCTACGGCAGCGCCTATATGCTGGACAGCCCCGACAGCCGTGAACTGATGCGGCTGTTCCACCGCCGCTGCGAAAGCGCGGGCATGCTGCACGATAACGATGAAATTTTTCGGTATCTGCATGCGTTTGAGGTGCAGCAGCAGGCACAGCTGTGCCTGTTTTGACCGGATAACCAAGTTCCTCCTCTTGCGGTACGGCGCCGCTGTACCGCCGTCCGCTCCGCTTGCCGCATGGGTCTGTGCACTTCATTTCGGGAGGGGTTTTATGAAAATCGTCGACAAGGGCGTGTCGCAGGCGTCTTTTATGGATTTTTCCATCCCGTCGGACTTTGCCAGGAGCGCGCTTTATTTCAGCCCGCATTTTGGGCACTTCTATTGTGACAGCGCGTATCAGGTCGCGCGCGATTCGCTTGATCTGATGCTCCTGGTCTACGTCTGCGGCGGCGCGCTGCACATTGAGACACAGGGGCGCAGCTATACCGCGCGCACGGACGAGATCGCCCTGCTCGACTGCCGCCGCGCGCACCGGTATTACTGCACAGACCAGGTGGATTTCTTATGGTTTCACTTCAGCGGCGCGGGGAGCGGCGCCTATGTGCAGTATCTGAACGAGCGCTTCGGGGTGGTCTTTTCCGGCAAGGCGGTTTCCGCGCTGCGCAGGAGCTTTGAAGATGTCCTGACTCAGTCACAGGGTGTTTTTGTAAACGAGCATCTTGTGTCGCTCGGCATCCACCGCATCCTCAGCCGCCTGGCCTGTACGCAGCAGCACGCAGCCTCTGTCAACCATGCCCTCTATCCGGCGCTGGGCTATATTGCGGCGCATTTTGCCCAGCCGCTTGAACTGGACGCACTGGCCCGTGCATGCAGTATGAGCATCTCGCACTTCATCCGCAGCTTTAAGAAATATGCGGGCTGTACACCGCACGAGTATCTTCTCTCCTATCGTCTGCGGCAGGCAAAAGAGCTCCTTCTTTCAACCGACGATACCATTGAACGCATCGCCGAGCAGTGCGGTTTTCACAGCGCGTCACACTTTGCACGCGCGTTCCGCAAAAACCTGTCCATGACGCCGTCGGAATTCCGCAATCTGCGCTTTTAAAAAATCCCCGCGTCCGTATATTTCGGACGCGGGGATTTTTTTCTTTGCTGACGCTCCAGCTGCTGTCACGCGTTCCACAGCCGTGCAATCGACTCGCGCATGATCTCTACCGCGCGGCAGACCTTGCCGATATCGCTGTTGATCGTGTACACGTCGCGCACGGTGAACTCGAGCTTGCAGTCCTTCGCGCAGCGCAGCGTTTGTTCGATATGCGCACGCCAGCCGTCTTCGTCGAACGTTGTTCCGACGCCGAGGTAATTCGGGCTCGGCTTTCGCTGGTAAATGGTCCTGCTCCCCGCAAGGTACCCGCCCATTTTCTCCTCGTCGGCCCATGCGGATACAGAAACCTTTCTCAGGTTTTGAAAGCGGCTGAGCAACTCCCACACCGGGTCGACCGGCTCGCAGCATCCGTACGACAGCAGCCCGAAGCGCGACCCCACGCGGTAATACGCAGGGAAGATGAGTTCTTCAAACATCTCTTTGGATACGCCGACCGTCTCCTGCGAATCCATAAATCCCCACACCTGTCCGACCGTAACCGGCCCTTCGTGCGGGAGTTCATCCGTAAAGCTCAGCGAACCCTGATTCGTCTCCTCAAAGCCCGTCGTGGGAAGCAGCAGACCGTTTTTTTCCAGCATATCGAAATGCGCGATATATCCGTCGGCAATGCGCTCGATCATCTGTCTGAGCTCCTCAGGATAGTCGTAGAGCGCGTAAAGCATGTTTTCAAGCCCCATGATATGCACAATGTCCTGCGTAGGCGTTGCATACAGAGACGGCATCACCCTGCGCACCGGCAGGATGTCGCCGATCACATCCTGCGCCGCGTCAAAATGCGCATGGAATGCGGCGTCGCGCGGGATAAAGCGCGATGTACCGAGTTTGGAGAATTCTTCTTTAAGGTCGCTGATCTGATGCTCGAACTGGTGCCCAAGCCCTCCGTCTGCAGCGTGATGCATACGGATCTCGAAGCCGAGGGGCTGATAGTCGTATTCCTGGGATATGCCGTAATAATCCGGCACGACCTTGTCGTCGTCAAATTCAGTCAGGTTGATCATGCTGCGCCACAGACGCGCCTCAATTTCCCGCGCTACAGGATCTGCACATTTTAACCGCGGCCCGATCACCTCGTCTTCAAACGTATTTATTTCAATATGCAGCACCGGCCGCTCGCCTTTGAGGGCGTTATGGCGTTTCCAGAGCGCGACACGCTCGAGGTTTTTGGAACTGTGCGCCGCTTCCAGCTGCTTTTGCGCGAGCTCGCGCAGGATGCTCCGCTCTGCATCGGTGAACATTGGCTCTCCTCCTCTTTTCAGCTGCGGCACTTCGCAGACTGTGTTATAAATGGATTATACCGCGCGTGAAGGGTGCGCGTCACTTCATCCAGTGCGCATGTTCTATACATAAAATGCTCTGTGTTCTGCTTTTCCGCAAGCCGCCTTTTGTCAGTACATTCTCGCGGCAAAATACAAAAAAGATGCCCTTCTGCAAACATGCAGAAGGGCATCTTTCCGCTTTATCCCGCTGCTATCATCTGCACGCGCCCTTTGTCAGCATGTGGCGCCGCCTTTGAGGTGCTTCTGCGCGGCGATGTTTTCCTCTTTGCGCGCGAGAAGATCGTTCCGCAGCAGCTCCTCCTGCACGGCGTCAAAGCCAAGGCGCGCGATCGTATCGGCGAAGCGCTCGCCGGTAATCCCCTGCTCGCGGAAAAGGAGGATCGCCTTTTCGACCACATCGAGCACCTCGCTCCTGTCCGTGAAGACCCGGTCGAGATACCGTCCGTGCGCCACACGCTTGCCCCATCTGCCGCCGATATAGATCCGGTAGCCGGCAACGAAGCGCTCGACCGCCTTGAACGGACATTTTCCGATGCAGCGTCCGCAGTGGTTGCACGCACCGGCATCGATGACGAGTTTTCCGTCCTGAACCCTGGCCGCCTTGATCGGACAGGCGTTTTCCACCTGACATACCCTGCAGCCGCGGCAAAGACTCAGATCCATCTGCGGCACCTTCTGCCCGATGATTCCCAGGTCGTTCAGATCGGGCTTTACGCAGTTGTTCGGGCACCCGCCCACGGCGATTTTAAATTTATGCGGCAGCTTTACCCCGGCGTAGCCGTGATAAAACCGCTCGTGGATCTCTTCCGAGAGGGAGAAGGTGTCGATAAGGCCATACTGGCAGGTCGTGCCCTTGCAGGAGACGACCGGGCGTACCTTCGACCCCGTTCCGCCCGTTTCCAGCCCCGCCTGCGCGAGGAAGGACCTGAGCGGTTCGATGTTCGCATACGGCACAGCCTGTATCTCGATCGTCAGGCGCGAGGTCATGGCGATTTCGCCGCTTCCGAAGCGCTCGGCGGCCTCACTGATGGCGCGGCTCTCTTCAGCCGTGATCTTGCCGTTTCGTGTGATGACGCGCGCGTTGAAGCAGTCAGGCGTCGTCTTATCGCGCAGAAAGCCGAGCGCCTTCACCCGCGTGATATCTGCGTCTGAAACAGCCGAGACCGCGCCCGCCACGCGTACTTCGTTAAAGACTGTCGCCCCTTCAAGCACCACGGTATTTTTGTAGCCGTAATGTTTCAGGCGGTTTTGCAGAAAGTACGCGCGTTTTCCCCTGTTGCATACGAGCAGCAGCTTTTCATCCTTTCCGACGCCTTCGATCGGCCCGTTGACAGCACTGAGATTCACAAACGTCGCGCCCGGAATTTTCGGCGCCTGCGCAACGTCGATCACGCGGTAACCTTCGGCCTTTCCGGCCAGATACTCGGCCGGCGTCATGCTCGCGAGCGCGCCGTCCATCTTATTCTGCAAAATATAGACCGCCTGTACAAACGGGTGGATGGCCGTCGAAAAAGGCGGAGCGTAGGCGAAGTCGAGATTTTCAAGGTCCTCCAGCGCCGCTCCCATGGAGATGGCAAGCACGGCAATATCGACCATCTTGTCCACCGCGCCCGCACCGAGGACCTGCGCACCGAGGAGTCTGCGGCTCCTGCGCTCGGCGATCAGCTTTGTCATAAAGAGCGCTGTGCCCGGATAATAATGCGCTTTGTCGTCCGTTACGGCGAGCACCGTTTCCACATCATAGCCCGCAGCGCGCGCGGCGCTCTCCGTCAAACCTGTTCTGCCGCAATTCAGCTCCGGCAGCTTTACGATCCCCGTTCCAAGGACACCTGAAAAGCGTTTATCCCGCCCTGCAAGCACCTGCGCGAGCGTGCGCCCCTCGAGATTCGCACTCGATCCCATAGGCGCATACTGCGTATCGCCCGTCAGGCGGTTTTTCACAAGCGCACAGTCGCCCGCCGCGTACACATCAGCCAGATTCGTGCGCAGATATTCGTCGACAAGGATCGCGCCCTTTTCCATCGCCAGGCCGCTCCCCTGCAAAAACGCTGTGTTCGGCCGGATACCGACCGCCATGACCGCCATATCGCAGGGGAATGTGCCCGCCGTGGTACGCACCGCGCCCACGCGCCCCTCTCCGAGCAGTGCCTCGACGCGCGCACCGGTCACGACGCGCACGCCGTTTTTCTGCAGATGACGGCTGACATAGTCCGCCATCTCGGCGTCGAACACGCCGGGCATGATCTGCGATGCAAAATCCACCACCGTGACAAGCACGCCCTGTGCTTTCAAATTTTCCGCGGCCTCAAGGCCGATAAAGCCCCCGCCTATAACGACAGCACGCCTGACGCCGCTGCCTTTCACATAATCGCGCGCGGCAATCGCATCGTCCGGCGTACGGAGCGAAAAAACACCCTGCAGATCAATTCCCTCGACAGGCGGCAGCACGGCGGACGCACCCACGGCAATGACCAGCTTGTCGTAAGCGTAGCGCTCCTGCTCGTCCGTGGTGAGATTTTTCGCCAACACCGATTTTTCCTGTGCATCGAGCACGACAGCCTCGCGGCCAGTGCGCACATTTACGCCTGTAAGCGCCTGATACTTTTCCGGTGTGTTGACGATCAGCTCTTCCCTGTCCTCAATCACGCCGCCTATGTAGTACGGCAGGCCGCAGCCCGCGTAGGAGATATCGCGGCTCTTCGTAATGAGCGTCACGTCGGCATCGCGGTCTTCGCGTTTCAGCTTTGCCGCGGTTTTTGTTCCTGCGGCGACACCGCCGATGATGAGTACTTTCATCTTCCTTCTCCTTTACACTCGTTTTTCGGATCGGTCCGCTGCGTATCCGCCGACGCAGCATCCCTGTGACAGCAGTGGGGCTCGTTCCGGCATTCCGGCTTCATACGCTTGCAGACCATGATATTCCCTCCGTCAATGACAAGGCGCTTACCGCCTACAAGCGCCTCTGCAATTTTCTCCCGCGCGGTATCGTACATCCGTGTAACCGTTGTGCGCGCAATATTCATCCGCTTTGCACACCGCTCCTGTGAAAAATGCTCCAGATCGAGCAGGCGTATGACTTCGTACTCGTCGAGTCCGAGGACCACACACCCGGCGCTGCCATCGCCGTCCGCCGGAAAAAACATGCTTGTCTTCGGCATTGAGCAGATACATCTGCATTTCTGCGGCCTTGCCATTTCTTTCCCCCTTTATGATACGCCATCACAATAGCAGAATTATGGACATATGTCAATAACAACTGATAAAAAACTTGCGAAAAATACCGATTGAAATGTGCGGTGCTATTCCGGCGCACCATGCCATTCTTTCAGAACGCCGATGAATTTTCCCAGGCCCTTGACCTCGTTCGGCGCAGTCCACTGCTCGTCTCCTCCTTTATCGCGGAAGGCGCGCAGCATAAATCCATCATCCTGCCTGTAAAACCGTCCAATCGTGACCATGCCCTTACAGAGCATCGCCCATATCTCCCCCTGTCTGGGCTTGTACGTATCGTCATAATGAAACCCCAGGAGCGCGCCGCGGGAAAACTTCGGCCGCCACAGATCCGTATTGACACGGATGCCAAACGTGCATAAGCGTGCCTCAGGCGTTTTCTCAACGGCAACATTTGTAATAATCCGGCTGGCGTATTCCCCGCGTCCGCGCGCAAAGGTCGTAAATTCAAAGCATTTTACCTCCAGATAGTCATGCGAACGCAGATACGTCATCCGGTCGAATTCGATATCGATCAGAAATCTTATGTACTCCCTCATATTCGAAGGAAGCTGAAGGCCCCGGCTGACATAGCTCTCGTAGCCATAGGGGATCATCGGCTCCGCTTCGGAAAACTCGTCCAGCGAGCAGCGCAGTGTGCGTGCGATGCGCTCCATTGTTTCAAAGCCGGGATTACGCGTTACGCCGCTGCCGATCTTCGTCAGCGTTGCCAGCGGAACACCGCTTAAACGGGCCAGATCGTCATAAGTGTATCCCCTGTCGTGCATGATGACCTTTAATTTTCTGTACAGCATGTTCATTTCCTTCCAATCTTCCAATTTTGGAAATTTTCGACAGAATGAAATGCTTGACTTTTTCCCGGCTGCCGATAGAATAATAACATATTTTACAAAAAAATGGAATAATCAGAAGAATTATTACCATTTTTGGAAGGGGCAATCTCATGGAGGGCAAGATATTTCAGCTGGAGATCGGCAACGGCACCATTCTGACCATCACCCTGCAGGATAAAAAAGAGCGCGCCTGGGAAGATGCCGCGCCTGACGCGTGCGACTCTTCCCTGGACGCGCAAATCGCCTCCGTGCTGACCCAACTTGGTCTCTCTCCGCACCGGAAGGGATACGTCTATCTTTGCCAGGCCGTCGCTCTGTATCTCGAGCACAGTCCGGCGCCTGTGAACATTACAAAGGATATCTACCCGCCGCTTGCAAAGCGCCACGACACTGCATCCTTCAACATCGAACGCGCAATGCGCCACGCAATTGAGCGCATCTGGCTCACTGGCGGGCAAGGTCTGTTCTCTGAACTGACACATTCAGATTTGAATGAACGGCCGACAAACAGCCAGTTTATCGCCCTGCTCGCGGAATATTTCCGCACGTTTTCACAGCCGCGGGCGCGCGAGAGGAACAGCTGTGTCGGCTGCTCAGTCAATCTCAGATAAATTCCATGCGCGTCTTGCCCCAGATGGGCTTGCAGGCGTAATCCTCCAGCTTCAGGTCGCGCACCATGCGCGCATGCACTTCATCCGCCTCGCGCAGAACATCGCGCTCATCGACCGTGCGGATCGTGCCGTCTTCAAAGACGACTTTGCCGCCGACGATCGTCATGCAGAAGTCGCCGCCCGCGGCGTTCGTCACGATGCGCGAGAGCGGGTCTGTCAGCGGCAGCATGTCCGCGCGCGACGCGTCAAGGACTGCGATATCCGCGCACTTGCCCGCTTCCAGCGACCCCAGGTCGTGCGCCCGGCCGATGCAGCGCGCCGCGTCGGTCGTGACGCAGGCGAGCGCCCTGGCCGCGTGCAGATACGCTGCATCGTCGTGAAAGATCCGCTCGGCAAGCACGGCGCGGCGCAGCGCTTCCAGAAGGTCGAGCGTCGTGCGCGGCGCGCAGCCGTTCGTCGTGATCGATACCGGTACGCCCAGCGCCATCAGCTCGCTGACCGGCACACGCTTATAAAGGCCCTCGCTCGTGTAATAGACCTTGGTGCCGGTCTCGGCGATAATCTGCACCTCGCGGTAGTCCGTCGCGGCGACATGCTCCATCCCAATGAGCACGTCCTCCCCCAGGAGCATATTCTCCTTGTCCGTATAGGCAAGCGTCACCCAGCCGCCATAAGTGTCGGTATACACCTGTGTGGCGTATTTTCTGGCCAGCGCGCGCACCTTGCGGTTGATATCCAGTTCCAGCTGCGTCAGCCTGGTGAGGTTCGCGGGATTTTTCTCCCCCGGTTCGTGCCCCATCAGCTGCTGATGCGGCGTGACGAACACCTGCGTGAGGCCCCCGTGCGCGTTATGCACGGTTTTCAGCGCCTCCTCCGTTCCGGCAAGCATATCGTCGACTCCGGCACGGAGCGCTGCGCGCTTTCCATTCTTCCAGCGGGTATAGGTCTTGGGGTACGTCTCCGCATGCGGGATGCCGACGCCGAGGATTTCGCGCCCGCCGACCCCGGCATAGCCCGCGGCGTGGCTGGCCGGTATCTCAGGGCAGTCGCCCATCGGGGTGCTGCCCATGACATTGACGGACGTGGTGATGCCGTTCCTGAGCGCTGCGCATGCGTGCAGCGCTCCGTCCGCATGCCAGAAGGCCGCGTCCGCATAATTTTCATACACCTCGATCAGCATCGGCCACCAGCGGTACATGCTGTCCGTTTCGAGCTTGCCGACGATGCAGTGGCCGGCGTGCGAGTGGCAGTTGATGAGGCCCGGGAGGACGATTTTCCCCTCCGTGCGCACAACGCGCGCGGCGTCGAGCGCCGCCAGCTGCTCCGCCGTGCCGACAGCGGTGATGCGCCCGTCCTTCACCGCCACTGCGCCGCCGGGGATGACGCGGTGCGCGCCGTCCATCGTGACAACGGTTCCGCCTGTCAAAATCAAGTCTTCCATCTTATCTCGCCTCCTCTGCCGTACTTTTGCCGTATGCATATCCGCAGTAAGGGCTGCCGTATGCATCCGGCGGCGTGAGCGACTCGATGCCCGATGCCGCGCGCGCACGCAGCGCCGCTTCCTGCGTGCGCTCCGGCAGCGAGGCATACGCGCCGTACAGCGGCCGCCCATCCAGCACCGCGCACGCGCCGGCGACATACACGCGGGTGATCTGTCTGGCATTGGCGTCGATCATCAATCGGTGCAGGGGCATATCTTCATACGGCACAGTGCGCGGCAGATCCATGCGCACGAGCACGAGATCGGCCCGCTTGCCCGCTTCAAGCGAGCCGATTTTCCGTTCCAGGCCCAGCGCGCGCGCAGCGTCGATGGTAATGAGTTCCAGCTGCCGCCCAGCGGGCAGACAGTAAAAATCATCAAAACGCAGCTGCTCGATCATCTGCGCGCGTCGAACAGCCTGCAGCATATCGAAACTTCCGCCGGTGAACGGCGCGTCGGACATGACCGCACACGTCGCACCCGCCTCCAGAAACTCGGAGAACGGACAGTAGCGGATCGTCTCGCGCGGCATGTGCGCGACCGCCGCGCCATCTTCCGCGATACGGCGCACTTCCGCATAATTCATGTCCGTGCACAGCTGCAGCAGCGCCCCTATGCCCCGGAGCGTCTCGCCGGCCTGCATCAGGATGGCCACGTCATTGCCAAAGGCGTTTGCCGTCACGCCGCAAAGATAGCGCTGTGAAAGTTCACGTGCCGCCGCAAACGTGCGCAGATCATCCTCCGTCAGGCCGGAAAAGTTTGCATCCGTCGCGCGGGAAAAACCCTTGTTCGATACGATCAGCCGCTCGAGATAGACGCGCACGGAAAGATCCATCCCGCGCAGAAGGGCAAGGAACTGCCCGAGTGCAGGCGCGGCCTCCGCCTGCGCCAGGCCGACGCCCGCGACAGGCTGCGCGCCCGTGCGGCTATAACCGGCGAGATAGCGCGATATGCCGCGGAAGTACGCGTGCTGATCCATTTCGCCCGCACCGGGGAAATTCACAGCCCCGGTCGTGACGCCGCACTGCAATCGCGCCGCGCCGCAAAGCTCGCCCTCCTCCTCCCACGGCGCATCGTCCGCCGTGCGCCAATAGCGCTCGATCACCTCGCGCCGGCGTGCGCTCGTCTGCGCCGCGCCTTTGAAAAGCTGCATGCCTGCAAAACCGCCGCAGTCGATGAAGCCCGGCAGCAGCAGGCAGTCTTCAAAATGTTCCTCCCTGGCGTCGGGGTGTTTTTCCCGCAGCTTTTCCACCGGCCCCGTCTCTTCGATCCGATCGTCCGCGATCACAACGCCCCAGCCTTTATGAACCGAGCGGGCCGGATCCATGGAGATGAGATATGCGCCTGACAACAATTGCTTTTCCACGTTCAGCTTCCTTTCATCCCGCCGGAGCGCGCCCCGAAACGGGGCTTGCGGCTTTTCGCGGCAGGCGGTATAATAGATTCAAACAAGTGCTCGCACTTGTTTTGGTTTACAGGGGTCGGTTGCCGCCGAGCGCGGCGGCTCTGGGTATGAAACCGGGGAGTGAATCCCCGGTTTCATGGAATTTTAGTGCGTAAAATACGATGCACGCGGGCGCGTGCTGTTTAAGGAGGCGCCGCCATGGCCAATATCAGAGATGTTGCGCGCCGCGCGGGCGTTTCCCCCGCGACGGTGTCGCGCATTATCAACGCGGACGACGGCTTTTCCGTGACGGAAGAAACGCGCCGCCGCGTCTGGGCCGCGATCAATGCGCTTGGATATCTGCCGCTGAAGCGCAGCCGGCACGCGTCCAAGGCCGCGCCCGTGATCGGAACCATCCTCAATATCACAGTCGAGGGCCTGGGAGATCCGTCGTTCCTGGCGATTCTGGAGGGCGCGCAGGCGGAGCTTTCAAAATGCGGCGCGTCGATCACGCGCTTTCAGGCAGCCAACGATGCGCTCGCCGCGCTCGAAGGTATGGACTGCCCGCCGCTGGACGGCTTTCTCATGATGCACGAACTTTCCGGCGACGATGCGGTGCTTCTGGGCCGGGCGGCGCGCCATATCGTCGCGATCGACTCGCACCTCGACACGCTCGACAGCGTCGGCTACGACCACTACGCCGTCGGCAAGCGCGCGGCCGAGCACCTGCTTGCGCAGGGCTACCGCCGGTTTGCCTTCCTCTACGGCAGCATGGGTGAAAAGCCGAACCTCTTTGAAGAGCAGTGCCTCACGGCATTCCTTCACACGGTGCAAAGCGGCGGCGGGCTTGTTGTGCCAGACGGCGTCGTCCGCATCGGGCGCTTTGCGCAGGCCGACTGCCGCGCGGCGGTGCTGCGCCTTCTCGCGCGGGAGGATCGGCCGGACGCGCTTTTTCTGACAAGCGACCTGATGGCTGTCACCGCAATGGAAGCGGCCCTGGGCGCAGGCCTGTGTGTTGGACGGCAGCTCGGTGTGATGGGCCTGTCTGGCAGCGCCGTATGCGAGCATACCGCGCCGCCGCTCACAACGATGGCGCTCCCACTGTTCGACATGGGCGCGTATGCCGCGTCGCTGCTGCTCGCGCGCATCGGCAATCTTGCCTCACCGCCGGTACACGTCCTGCTCCCGGCCGTGCTCACTGCGCGCGCAAGCACGCGCAGGGCATAGCTCTCCGCCTTCAGCGCGCCACGATGGGGCGCAGATAGTGCAGCGCGCGCTCAATGCGCGGGATGCACATCATTTCATACGGGATTTTTTCATACACGTCCGGTGCGGTGATCGCGCCGGACGCAATTTTTTGCGCGCTTGCATCGGCCATGCGCTCCAGCGCTGCGATCTCGTCCATCTGCAGATCGGGATGCGCGGCGCGCCATGCCTCGTCTTTATATTCGATGAACATCTCGCCCATATGATCTTCCACATTCCAGAGCGCGTCAGGGCTGTTCTCCGCCACAATGGCGGCGATGGCTGAAAAATCGAGCACGCCGTCGCCTGCGGGGCGGATATTGCGCACCAGGCCCTTCTCATTGCGCAGGAACAGGCAGTCCTTCGCGTGGAGCTGGCGGATCGCAGGGCCAAGCCTGCGCGCCGCCGCGACAGGGTCCTCCCCGCGGGAGGTGACATTCGCGGTGTCGAGCGCTGCGCTCACAACGTCGTCGCCCACGTCTTCAATCAGCTCTAGCACCTCAAAGGAGGTGATCTCCTCATGCGTCTCGACCGCAATGGTCGATCCATAATGCCTGAGCGCCGGCGCGAGGGAACGCAGAAAGCGCTTCGTCGCCTCGAGCTGCTCACGCCAAGTCACATCCTCACGGAAGCGGTCGGTGTTGTACGGCTGCGCCCAGCCGCGCCAGCCTGCAGTCTGCGAGACAAGATGATGGCTGCCCATCTCCGCGCAGGCGGCGATGATGCGCTCGCATCCCTTTTTGTAGCTTCCGCCGCCGAGTGCCCAAAACTCCGGCGCTTCCGAGGTGTTGTAGGGGTTGATACGTCCAAGGCCCGCGACAAGGTACATGCCGAGATCCCGCGCTGTGTCCGCCGCTGCGTGCAGCTCGCCGTAGTCGAGCGTCGGCGAGATGTAGGTCGGATTTTTAAACTGCCCGCCCTGCGCGCCCATCGCCCTGGCGCGCAGGAGCATGTCCTCCAGCCCCTCGCCTTCCAAGCGGAAGCCGTGATTGAACTCAATGCCTAATTTCATCAGTATGCTCCTTCTTTCCTGCCCCCGGTAAGCCGGGGCGTTTTACCCAATCAGTTCAATGGTCCTTTTTTCGCGCATGGACGCGTACGCCGCATCCATCATGCGCGCGGCCGCGAGCCCCGCGCTCAGGCCGAACAGCGGCGTGTTCCCCTCGCGCACAGCGCGCACCCAGTCCGCCTCCGGAGACGGAAGCGCCGGTTCGGGCGCAGCCTCCTGCCACCCTTGACCGCAGTCGATACGCATGCTGCCGTCCGCACCGCCGGCAAGGAAGGTTCCCCCCTCGCCGTACAGCTCCAGCGCAAAGGGTGAGGCATGCGAAACGTACGAGCTCTCGCCCACGCACACCGCGCCGGAGGGGAAGCGCAGCACCGCCGCTCCGTTGTCCTCACCCGCTGCGCCCAGCACGCCGGCAAAGACCGCCGTAACCGCCGCCGGCTGCTCGTCCAGCAGCCATGGTGCGGCATAGAAAAGCGGAAAAGCCAGATCCGTG
>CAKTWY010000017.1 GCA_934630445.1 uncultured Eubacteriales bacterium | reverse complement strand
GTTCTGCGCCATCCCCTGCCCTTACCGGCCATGGGATGACGGCGCGCGCAACCTCATGGTCGCCTTTCTCCCGCTTGTCGGTGCGCTTGTCGGTCTTGTCTGGTGGGGCGTGTCCGCCCTTCTGGCCCTTTTCGGCGTTCCCGCGCCGCTGGCGGCGGCGCTTCTGTGCGCAGCGCCGCACCTTGCCGCCGGCTTTCTCCATCTCGACGGGTTCATGGACACGTCCGACGCCATCCTCTCCCGCCGCCCGGCGGAAGAAAAGCTGCGCATCTTAAAAGATCCGCACACCGGCGCGTTTGCAGTCATCTCCCTGGCGATGCTCCTGCTCATCTCCTTCGGCGCGTGTCTCACGCTCGCCGAGCGGAGGACGGGCCTGCCGGCGCTTTTCTTTCTTCCTGTTATCGTGCGCGCCTGTGCGGGCACGGCGGTCTCCTTCATGCGCCCGCTCGGCCACAGCCAGTATGCCGGCGCGTACCGTGAACGCACGCAGGCCGTGCACGCGCTCATCCCATGCCTGCTCGGTCTGACGGCGCTTGCGGCAAGCGCGCTTTTGTACGGTGCGCCGTCGCTCCTCCCGCTCGCGGCGGCGGCCGGTGCGTATGCCCTCGCGGCCCGCGGCGCCTCCCGCGCGCTCGGGGGTTTTTCCGGCGACCTTTCGGGCTACGCCCTCGTCATCGCCGAAGCGGGCGGTCTGGTGGCGCTTGCGCTTTTATAGGCTTTTCCGCCGTCGGCGCAGCGGTCCGGCCTACAACATCATCATGCCGCTCAGCGCGGCGGAACGGAGGAACGATGGAACTGATCATCGGCGGCGCGTATCAGGGCAAGCTCGCCTACGCAAAGGAGACCTTCTCCCTTGCACAGGAGGATATTTTTGTCTGCTCAGAGACGTGCACGCATATCGATTTTACCAAAAAAGCAGTCTACGGCATTGAATTGTTTACGCTCGCCTGCGTGCGCGCAGGCGTCTCGCCGCGCGCCTATTTCGAGGCGCACCGCGGCGAGTGGGCGCGCAGCGTGCTCATCTGCACGGATATTTCGTGCGGCGTCGTTCCGGTCGACGCGCAGCTGCGCGCGTGGCGCGAGGAAACGGGTCGGCTTTTAAACGATCTCTCCGCCGGAGCGGGGCGTGTGACGCGCCTTTTCTGCGGCATTGCACAGGTGATCAAATGACGAATGAAAAAAAGATCCACCTTATCCGCCACGGCATCACTGAGGGCAGCAAAAAAAGCTGGTATTACGGCGCGACGGATCTTCCGCTCCTGCCGGAGGCGAGAGCGCACCTTGCCGCCCTGCGCGGCAAGGGCATCTACCCCTCTCCCGACGGCCTGCGCGTAATCACAAGCGGCCTTCTGCGCACGGAGGAGACGCTTTCCCTTCTCTTCGGCGATATCGCGCACGAGCGCGCCGCCGCGCTTCAGGAATACAATTTCGGCGATTTTGAATGCCACAGCTATGAAGAGCTGATGCACTTTGAAAGCTACCGCCGGTGGCTGGACAGCTACTGCGACGACAGCCGCTGCCCGAATGGCGAAAGCCCGCGCATGTTCCGCGAGCGCGTGCTCGGCTTTTTTGAAACGCTTCTTCCCGGCGGCGCGCCCGACATCCTGATCGTCTGCCATGGCGGCGTGATCAGCGCCATCATGCAGCACTGTTTCCCACGGGAAGGGCAAAGCATGTACGTGTGGGAACCCGAGCCCGCGCGCGGCTACACGCTCTTCGTCGCGGATGGCGCCGCTGTGCGCTACTGCGGCATCTGACGGTATTGGCCTGCAGCAAACGCCTCAGAACGCTTTGCGCAGGCATGCAAAACCGCACCGTGTTTCATGTGTTTCCTGTGTTTTTATTGGAAATCAGGTGAACAAAACGTTCCGATCCGCCGCCCGCTGCATAAAGCCGCCCCATATGTGGAAAAATAGCCCTATTAAAAAGCAGGAGGTATTTTTCATGGTGCAGGGTGCGACGCGGCGCGTCATTGTTGTGAAATCGCCGGGCGGCGGGTTTGAACAGGCGGTGTTTTTTCTTCGCGATACGGACGCTTCCTGTCTGAAAAGCGCGGATGAGCTGCTCGTCGAAGCGTGCACGATCGCCGAGCGATATGTCAAGCGCCGCAAGCAGGCGCAGCGCTGGTATGCGCGCTTTCTCCCCTATCTGACCGCGGCGGGCGGCGCAGCGCTCGTGGCGCTGCTGTGGCTGGCGGCCGGCTGAGATGTAAGCATAAAAATGCGCATGATTGATCGGCGTTTTTTGGGGCAAACAGCCCATTTTTCTTGACACAGGTCCTGCAGTGTACTATACTGACATTACGTTGCGGCGTGCTTGCGCCGCTGAAATGATTGAATTGGAAGGGAGGCGGACTGAATGGCACGTATGAATTTGTTCTGCAACGGGGCTTTTATGCGTATGCGCGGGGGGATCTGCGCCGCAATTTTTGTCACACAGGTGCCGGACTGTCCGCCGCGCTGTGCCGCGGACGTCTGATCGCGCGGCTCCGCGCCGATGCGCTGTGCAAAAGCACCTGTGAAAACACAGGTGCTTTTTTGCGCCCTTTCGGGCGTTTGATTGAAGGAGGGAACTGCCGAAACCATGCAAACGCAAACTGAAAACCGCGCGCCCGGCACTGGCCGCGCGCACATGCTCTTCGCGCTGACAAAGTGCTTCCGCCTGTTTCTCGCAGCTGCGGCGGCAGGCGCGGCGCTGGCCATCGTCTTCAACTTCCTCACGCCGCAGGTCTTTCGTCTGACGATCGACTCTGTGCTGGACGAGCAGCCCTTTGCGCTGCCTGCCTTTCTTACTGCGTTTCTCGAATCGCTCGGCGGGCGCGCGTTTTTGAGGGAGAATCTTATCTGGTGCGCGCTGGCCTCGCTTTTGTGCGCGGTGCTCTCCGGCGCGGCTAATTACCTGTGCCGCCTCTCGATGGCAAAGGCGTCGGAAGGGATCATCCGCCGTCTGCGCGACACGCTTTATGCGCATATCGGCCGCCTGCCATACCGCTGGCATGTCGAACATCAGACGGGCGACATCATCCAGCGCTGCACCTCGGACGTGGACGTTGTGCGCAATTTTCTCTCCGGCCAGCTTCTGGAGATGTTCCGCACGGTGTTCCTCATCGCGATCGCACTCAGCCTCATGTTTTCCATGAATGTGAAGCTTTCCCTCATCGCGGCGGCTTTTATCCCGGTCGTGATGGCATATTCGGGCGTGTTTTACGCCAAGATCTCCAAAAAGTTCCAGCACGCGGACGAGGCGGAGGGCGCCCTTTCCGCCGCCGTGCAGGAGAACCTCACCGGCGTGCGCGTCGTGCGTGCCTTCGGGCGCGAGGCGTTTGAGATCGAGCGCTTCGATAAAAAGAACAATCTCTTCGCCGAGCTGTGGATCCGCCTGGGCTATCTGCTCTCCTGCTACTGGGGCTTCGGCGACTTTTTCTCAAACGTACAGGTGCTGGCGATGATCGCCTTCGGCTCACTCGAAGCTGTCGCGGGGAATATCACGCTTGGCGAATTCATCGTCTTCGTCTCCTATAACTCCATGCTCGTCTGGCCTGTGCGCAGCCTCGGGCGCATCCTGTCGGAGATGAGCAAGACCGGCGTCTCCCTCGGCCGCCTGGCTGAGATCCTCACCGCTGAGGAGGAGCGCGACGATGCGCACGACCAGACCCCGGACATGCGCGCGGACATCGCCTTCGAGCATGTGTGCTTCGATTATCACGGGGTGAATCCCGTCTTAAAGGATGTCACCTTCACCATTCCGAAAGGCTCGACCTTCGGCATACTCGGCGGCACAGGCAGCGGCAAATCCACACTCATGTACCTGCTCGACCGCCTGTACGACCTGCCCGAGGGCAGCGGGCGGATCACCATCGGCGGAGTGGACACGCGCAGCATCCGCCGCGCGTGGCTTCGCAAAAACATCGGCTTTGTGCTGCAGGAGCCGTTCCTCTTCTCCAAGACCATCCGCGAGAACATCGGCATCACGCGTGAGGCGCCCGACATGGGCGAAATACGCCGCAGCGCCGCTGTCGCGGCCGTCGACGAGGCGATCAGCGATTTCTCCCAGGGATACGACACCGTCGTCGGCGAGCGCGGCGTCACGCTCTCCGGCGGGCAGAAGCAGCGCGTGGCGATCGCGCGCATGCTCATGCAGGCGTCTCCCATCATGGTCTTCGACGACTCTCTCTCTGCAGTGGACGCCGAGACCGACGCGAAAATACGCGCCGCTCTCAGGGAGAATACTGGCGGCAGTACCGTGATCCTCATCGCGCACCGCATCACGACCCTCATGCACGCAGACCGGATCATCGTCATGGACCGCGGGCGCGTCGTGCAGATGGGCACGCACGAGCAGCTCGCTGCCGAGGACGGGATCTACCGCCAGATCTACGAAATGCAGGGCCGGCTCGAGGACGAGCTGGACACCGCCCCTTCCAACGAAACGGAGGTGAAATAATGCCCGCTTTTCAGGAGGATGACAAAAGGCCGTTCAACCTGCGCGTCTGGGCAAAGCTGCTTCCCTTCCTTGCGCCGTATAAGGGGAAGCTGTTTGAAGTTGTGTTCTTCATGCTCATCTGCGCGATGATCGATATCGTCTATCCGCTTTTCCAGTCCTACGCGATCAGCCATTTTATCAGCCGCGGCACGACTGAGGGCGTCGCCCCCTTCGCGCTGGCTTATCTGGCTGTTTTATCCCTGCAGGTCGTCTGTGTGGTGGTGTTCTGCCGCGCCTCGATGTTCATCGAGATGAGCCTCGGCCGCGACCTGAAGCGCGCGGCGTTCGTTCATCTGCAAAAGCTGCCGTTTTCCTACTATAATGTCACGCCCGTCGGCTATATGATGGCGCGCACCATGTCCGACACCAACCGCATCGGCGGCCTTGTCGCATGGGGCCTGCAGGATGTGCTCTGGTCGCTGGCGTACGTCGGCGGCGTGTTCGCGGCGATGCTCATCCTGAACTGGCGTCTGGCGCTGATCGTCATCGCGGTCGTGCCGCTCATCGCGCTGACGACCGTGTATTTTCAAAAGCGCATTCTGACCTTAAACCGCAAGATCCGAAAGACCAACTCCGTCATGACCGGCGCTTTCAACGAGGGCATTACCGGCGCGCGCACATCCAAAACCCTGGTCATTGAAGAGAAAAACGCCGCCGAATTTTCGAAAATCACCTCAAGCATGTACGGCTACTGTGTGCGCGCGGTGGCGCTCAACGCCGTTTACATCCCGGTGATGCTCTTCTTCTCGTCGCTGGCGGTCGCTTTCGTCCTCTTTCGCGGCGGCTACATGGTAATGGAGCGCGCCATCGAGGTAGCCACGCTCTCCGCCTTCATCTCCTGGGCGATCAATATCTTTGAGCCGATCCAGCAGCTCGCGCGCGTCATCGCGGACTTTATTTCCACCCAGGCGAACATCGAACGCGTCACCGAGCTTCTGGAGACTGAGGTCTCCATCGCCGACACGCCCGAGGTGGTGCAAACATACGGCGACACCTTTTCTCCAAAGCGTGAAAACTGGGAGCCGATCCGCGGCGATATCGAATTCAAAAACGTCTGGTTCCACTACCCCGATGGCGAGGAATATATCCTGAAGGATTTCAATCTGAAGATCGAAGCGGGCACCACGGTCGCCATCGTCGGCGAGACGGGCGCGGGAAAGTCCACGCTCGTGAACCTCGCCTGCCGCTTTTTCGAACCCACGCGCGGCGAAATTCTCATCGACGGGCGCGATTACCGCGAGCGCAGCCTCCTCTGGCTGCATTCCAATCTCGGCTATGTCCTGCAAAACCCGCACCTCTTCTCCGGCTCCGTGCGCGACAATATCCGCTACGGCCGGCTTGACGCGACAGATGAAGAAGTCGAGCAGGCCGCGAAGATCGTCTCCGCCCACGAGCTGATCATGCAGATGGAGGACGGCTATGACTCCAACGTCGGCGAGGGCGGCGACCGCCTCTCCACCGGGGAAAAACAGCTGATCTCCTTTGCCCGCGCCGTGCTGGCCGACCCGCGCATCTTCGTCCTGGACGAGGCGACTTCTTCAGTCGATACGAAGACCGAGCAGATGATCCAGCACGCCATCTCCCATCTTTTGAAAAACCGCACGTCCTTCCTCATCGCACACCGCCTCTCGACCATCCGCAGCGCCGATCTGATCCTGGTCGTGCGCGCGGGAAAAATCGTCGAGCGCGGCACGCACGCCGAACTTCTCGCGCAGCGCGGCTACTATGCCACGCTTTACAGAAATCAGTTTGAGCAGGAGGCCGCCGAAAATGTGCTTGGATCTTAACGCAGAATCAGCACTGCCCAGCTCATAGGGCTGCACCACAGCGTGAAGCAAGCACATATAAGGAGTCTTTTGCATGACTTTCCGCATCACCGATCCCCCGACGCCCACCGATAAAAATGATATCCGCTGCGAACTTCCCGCCTACAACCTCGCGCGTCTCGAGGACACTGCGCCAAAAGAGTGCGGTATCTTTTCAGAAGATGCGGCCGGCCGCTGTGCGGCCGGCCTCATTGGTGAGACTCATGACAACTGGCTTATCATTGATTTCCTATGGGTACGCGAAGCTCCTCGCGGTAGGGGGATCGCTCTGCGCTTGTTCAAAAAGCGGAAATCCTCGCGCACGGGCGCGGATGTCAATATGTGTTTTGAATGCGTTTTCTTCCAGAACCCCGGATTTTACCGCAGGCTGAGTTATGAAGAGCGCTTTGCGCTTGAAACCGATCCCCGCACCGGCAAACGCCATTACTTCACGAAAACCCTATCGCGCTTTTATCAAATCGCCGCAACCTTTGTCCATTGAGCGCCCGCCCACAGGTCCGCAATCGCCGCACAAACCCGGCTGCACAGCGGAGCATTTTCTCCTGCTTGCCCGTTCCCGTCGGAAACGCGCTGCCGCTGCTTTCTCACAAGTTGATCTTAAAAGCTACACTCGTTCCAAAATTTTCTCTGCTGCGCACTACAATTTCCACCTTGTCGCCATATACCAGCTTCAGCCGCTTAATTGTGCTCATCAGCCCGATATTTTTGGCCACATCGTCTATCTCGGCTGCCGAGCGGCAGGCCTGCTGGATTTCACAGAGTTTTTCGCGCGCTATCCCGCTTCCATTATCAATAATACAGATGCGCACCGCGTTATCCTCCCGACACACCCTCAGCTTGATCTTTAATTGCGCCCCGTCTTGCCGAAAGGCGTGGCGGATGCAATTTTCAACGAGCGGCTGTATCAGCATTTTCGGAACTTCCACGCCGCAGGTTTGTTCATCGACCTCCCAGAGGACCGCCAGGCGACTTCCATACTGGTACTGCTCCAGCGCGATATATGCGCGCACGTTGCGCAGCTCTTCCTCAAGCTTTACATTTCTGGTCGGATCGCTGAGCGAGTAGCGCATGATCACCATCAGATTTTCAATCATCCTGCATATGGGGGAAAATTCATCCGGCAGGGCCAACGTACGCAGGTAAATCGTCTGCAGTGCGTTGTGCAGGAAGTGCGGGCTGATCTGTGACTGCAGCGCCACCAGCTCCATCAGCTGCAACCGATGCTTTTTCTCGGACAGCTGCCGGCTCATCTGATTTTGCCTGATATATATATTCAAAATATTGCGAATGATATAATCAAAATCGTTCCGCGGCTGGCCGATCTCCCCGATCTGGTCCTTTTCCGCCCGTTCCAGAATATCGATCACACCCAAAACGGATTTCTGATAGCGCCGGGTCATGTGTATCGCAAGCAGGATCCCAATGCAGAGCGAGCATAGGAGAAGGGTCAATTCAAAAAATACCAGTACGTTTGGCAGCCGGTACACCGTGCTTTTTGGCGTAATGGAATAGTATTTCCACGCAAATCTTTCAGATTCTACAGACGATACGATATACGCCCCGCCAACCATATCCGGCAGGAAAACGCCGTCTCGGCTAGCCGCATCACACACATCGGTCTGATCAAAATTTGCATTATTGGCGATCAGGACATTATCGGAATCTGTGATGACCAGCATCTCCCCTTCCGAAGTGTTCACGCCGTTCAGCAGCTGCCGAAAATGCTGCTTGTAAAAATTCACCGCGATTACGCCGATGGGCTTGATTCTGCCCGGATAATACACATCCTGATATACCATGAGAAGCCCTTCATTCGCATCCAGGTCATTTTGAAACAGCGGCTGTGCGCCTGGCACAGCCGCTGTTTTTTCCTGATAATAGGCATACCACTGCGTATCCGCATGGGTATCGAGGTCGCACACGGCGCCGTAAGGCCCGATGAATCTGCGCGCAGGATTGTCCAGATACAGATAAACGGAGGCAACCGCAGGATTTGAGCTGCTCTGCGTATTGATATAGCTGCGCACATATTTGATGTGATTATAACTCGAGTATGTCGGCTTTGCCTCTGAAAAAATTGCCCTGAGACTCGACGTCAGATTGCTGTTCGAGCCCATGTCGATGCTGATCCTGTCCACGACCTGAAACGCGCTTTCTACTGTTGCCACCATGTGATCCAGACGGTTTTGATTTGCCGACAGGCTTTCCGCCCTGAGAAAGCGGAAGATGATCGCCGTCGTGGCGATCGATAAGACCAACACCGGAATGGCAGTCGGCACGAGAAACAGCGCCAGATTTTTCAGAAAAAAACGTCTTCTCATCGAGTACTCTCCTCCTGGCGGTCGCGATAGGCCGACGGGGACATGTGATAATAGTTCTTGAAAGCCCGCGCAAAGCTGTTCTGATTGCTGTACCCAAGCATCTCGCTCACCTCATGTGCGCGCAGACGCACATCGGACAGAAGAAGCGCCGCGTTCCTCATCCTGACCTCTGTGACAAAATCCGAAAAATTCTCACCGGTCATCTTTTTATAGAGCCTGCTCAGATAAAACGGGTTAATGCCGAGATGCTCCGCCGTGCTTTCCAGCGTGGCTGTTTTGTAATTTCCACATACGAATTCACGCGCCGCGCGGATGATCCTGGGATATTGCTTTTCAGGATCTTCCACATCCGGACGCCGGACAGGTGCGGCGCATACCCGGTCCAGCTCCAGCCTGATACCCGTAAACGTCTGGGCGAAATCCTCATAGGAAGCGGGCTTTACAATATAGTTTTTTACGCCGTACGACATTGCCCTGCGCGCGTAGTCAAAATCCTTATATGCGCTTAAGATGACCATCATCACAGGAATATTTGCTTCCTTTACCTTCTGCGCGAGGGTCAGTCCGTCCATCACGGGCATGCACACATCGCACAGCACAACATCCGCCGGGTTGGACAGCAAAAAATCCAGCGCCTGCCGCCCGTCGGCAAAATCTCCGCAAACGGAGAATCCGAGCTGCTCCCATTGGATGTAGTTGCGCAAGCTGTGCCGCAGCTCATCCCGATCTTCAACAATAATGAGGTTGTACAAGATTCTCCCCTCTCCCTCCCGCGGGTACTTTGTTTTTATTTTACATGAACGGACACAAAATGCAACTTCAAAACAGATCGTCATCGTTAAAACACAAAATTTGATAGAAAATGTAAAAAATAGTTCCATCTGTATATAAAAGGTCATTACTTGATTGCAAAAGGCAAAAACTGGCGCTTATGCCGCAATACTTGTTATGTTAGAATAAACGCAATCAAATAAATAGGAGGGTTTTCCGTGAACCGATGCAAAAAATACATCCTGTCAATGTGCAGCGTGCTGTTGATCGCATGTCTTCTCGCAGGCTGTGCTCCCGCGTCCTCTCCGGCCTCTGACGGTCAGCAGTCCACCACCAATCAGCAGCCTACTTCTGATCCAGCACAGTCAACTTCTGATCAGGACCCCGTCGAACTGCGCTTTATGTGGTGGGGCAGCGACACGCGTCATGAGGCGACGCTTGCTGCCATTTCACGCTATACCGAGCTTCACCCCAATGTGAAGATCAACGGAGAATACGGCGGATGGGACGGCTATTATCAAAAGCTCACCACGCAGCTTGCCGGCAAGGCAGGGCCCGATCTGATGCAGATGGACATCGCCTGGTTCCAGGATCTTATGCGTGAAGAGCAGATGTTCGTCGATCTGAACACGCTGCCCGATATCAGCCTGGATGATTATGAGCAGGGAATGCTCGATGCATGTATCAGAAAGGGCCAGCTTGTCGGGCTGCCGACTGGTATCATCGTGCAGAAATGGTTCCTGACCAATCTCGAATTCTTCTCCCGCCACGGAATTGACCCTTCCGAGCAGCTGACATGGGATGAGCTCTGCCAGATCGGCAAACAGATCCATGCCGAAAATCCTGACGAATACATGCTCCTGCTGTCGGAAGAGGACTTCTTCTACTTCACGAAAGTTTACGTCATGCAAAAGACGGGCAATTCCATCGTAAGCGACGATTATGAACTTCTTGTCGACGAGGCGCTTCTCACTGAAGCATTCACGCAAATGGCCCGGCTGCTTGAAGACGGCGTCTGCGTGCCGTTTGAAGAATCCGTCGTTACACCTGAAACGCGCGAAAATTCACTCTGGATCAACAACCGCCTTGGTATGATCGTTCAGCCTTCCAGCGCCATGCCGGACGCGATCCGCAACAGCACCTTTGACGTTGGGCAGCTCCGCCTCCCGATGCTTGACGGCGCCAAAGAATCGGGCGTGGAAATCCGCCCGGCACAGATTCTGTCCATCAACGCGCAGTCCAAACACATCCCCGAAACCGCGGTGTTTATGACCTGGATGCTTGGTGATCCCGAGGCTGCCGCCATCCTGAAGGATTCCCGCGGAACGCCTGCCAATCTCGTCTCGCGCAAGGTCCTCGAAGAGAGCGGCAGCGTCAACCCGATCGTACAGGCCACGCTTGCCGACGCCGTTTCCATCTCCGGCAAGCAGCCCAGCGTGCTTGGCTCCAATGTGACCATTCAGGAGATCTTCACCAACGCTTTCGCCAGCATTGCCTACAAGATGTCAAACCCCGCCGACAGTGCAAAGCTCGTAATGGAACAGCTGCCCTCTGCCCTTGAAGAGCTGAAAGGCTGAATGTTTCGTACTGCACGGCAGCGCTCGTAAAGCCGGCTGCAAACCGGTTTTCCGGCAGCGATTGCTTAAACACTGACGCCACAGTACGGACGGCGCTGTCGCCTGACAGTGCCGTCCGTATTTTTGAAATTGAACGGAGGTCCTCTCATGCGCAGAAAAACTGCCCGGCGTGACCGCCAATACATCGGTTACGCATATATTTCCCTCTGGATCATCGGCTTTCTTGTCTTTCAGCTGTATCCGCTCGTCGTATCGTTCAGATACTCTTTTACCGATTATGACATGCTCTCCGCGCCCAAATTTGTTGGGCTTGAAAATTACCGGTATATGTTCACCGAAGACCCGCAGTTTTACAATTCTCTGCTGCGTACGTTTGAGTACGTTGTGCTCGACGTTCCGGTCAAACTCTGCTTCGCCTTTTTTATCGCCATGCTTCTGAATATGAAGCTGCGCTGCATCAATCTCTTTCGCACGGTTTACTACCTTCCCAGCATCGTTGGCGGAAGCGTCGCGATCTCCATCCTGTGGAGGCTCCTTTTTGCAAAGGAAGGCGCCGTCAACCAGATCCTGGCCATCTTCGGCATTTCCCCGCACAACTGGCTGGGAGACCCAAAGCTCGCTTTGCCGACAATCAGCCTCATCATCGTATGGCAGTTCGGCTCATCCATGGTGCTCTTTCTTGCCGGACTCAAGCAGATCCCGTCCGAGCTCTATGAAGCCGCCAGGGTGGATGGCTGCGGAAGCATCCGCTCCTTCTTTAAGATCACCATTCCTCTGATGACGCCGACGATTTTCTTCAATCTGATCATGCAGACGATCAATGCCTTTCAGGATTTTACAAGCGCTATGGTCATCACGCGCGGCGGACCGCTCAAATCCACATACCTGTATGCACTGAAGCTGTATGAAGACAGTTTCCGCTACTTCAAGATGGGCTACGCGTCTGCACTGTCGTGGGTCCTGTTCTTTATCATCCTGCTTTTCACCGCGCTGATCTTCAAATCCTCTCCCATGTGGGTAAATTATCAGGACGGAGGGAATAAGCTATGACAGTTGCGCAAAAACGACGCCGCCACCGCATAAAGGTCGGACTGAAAAACGCCCTGCTGTACTGCTTCCTGACCCTGGTCGGCCTGCTGATGATCTACCCGCTTCTCTTCATGTTTTTCGGCACCTTTAAGACGAACAGCGAGATCTTCGGCTCTCTCCGGCTGCTGCCCGGCAGCTTCAGCCTTGAGGCATACCGACAGGGCTGGCAGGGTTCCGGGCAGTATACATACACCGTCTTCTTCGTGAACACGCTGTTGCTCGTGATCCCAACCACGCTCTTTACGTTGATCTCAAGTTCGCTCGTCGCTTACGGTTTTTCGCGCTTTCAGTACCCCGGCAGAAAACTCCTGTTTGGGCTGATGCTTTCAACGCTGATGCTTCCAAGCACGGTTATCATCATTCCCCGTTTCATCCTGTTCCGAAATTTAGGATGGCTCAATACATATCTGCCGTTTATTGTTCCGGCGCTCTTTGCGTGCTATCCCTTCTTCATCTTTATGATGTCGCAGTTTTTCCGCGGCATTCCGCGTGACCTGGACGAAGCCGCGTGTATCGATGGATGCAATTCCCTGCAGATCCTGGTGCGCATCCTCCTGCCGCTGATGAAGCCCGTCCTGTTTTCCGCCGGTATTTTCCAGTTTATCTGGACGTGGAACGACTTTTTTAACGCCCTGATCTATATCAACGATGTCAAAAAATACCCGCTTTCCCTCGCCCTCAAGATGTCGATGGATGCCGCTTCCGGCATACAGTGGAACGAAGTTCTCGCCATGTCGTTTCTTTCCATCCTTCCCAGCGTGCTTCTGTTCTTCTTTGCGCAAAAATATTTTGTGGAAGGGATTGCCACTTCCGGCTTGAAAGGCTAAAATTGAAAGGAGTCTGACAAAATGAAAGCATTTCAGATCATCGCTGCAGAAAAAGGCAAAATGGCTCTGGCTGAGCACGAAGTTTCTTCTCCCGCTCGCGGTGAAATACAGGTGCGCGCCTGCTCCTCCATCATCAGCCCGGGTACCGAGCGCGCGTTTATCCTCACGCTCGAAAATACTGATACGCGCTTCCCATACCGTCCGGGGTACTGCTGCGCCGGTGTTGTTACAAAAGCCGGAGAAGGCGCAGCCTTCGCCGTCGGTGACAGGGTTGCCGGCGATATGCAGCACGTTTCGCTCGCCAACGTGCCCTGTGAAAACATGGCGCTGGTTCCGGACAACGTGGGCGACGATGAGGCGGCCTTTACCCGCATCGGCATCATCGCCATGCAGGCGGTGCGCAAGGCGCGCATTGAGCTGGGTGAAGCTGTGCTCGTCATCGGTGCGGGTCTCGTCGGTCAGATTGCCCTGCAGCTCGCCCGTGCAAACGGCGCGTATCCCGTTATCTGCATCGACAAAGTGGCGTCCAAGCGCGAGCTTGCAAAAAAGCTCGGCGCAGACATTGCTGTTGATCCGGGCGATGCCGACTGGCTTGAACAGGTACGCGCCGCTACCGGCGGCGAAGGCGCGCCGGTCGTTATCGAATGCACCGGCTTCCCGCAGCCCATCGCAAATGCCCTGCTCGCTGCAAAGAAATTTGGACGGGTCGTCATTCTGGGCAGCACGCGCGGCTGCACGGAAGTCAATTTCTATCGTGACGTACATAAAAAAGCGCTTACGATTGTCGGCGCGCACATCAGCTCAAATCCTGACAAAGAGTCCTATCCCGGCTACTGGACCGCGCAGGACAATGCAGCGGCTTTCTTGAACCTGATGAAGACCGGACGCATTCAGATGAAGCCGCTCATCAGCGAAAAGCGCCCTTTTACCGAATGCGAAGCAATATACGCCAGAGTGCTCGGATGGGAAAAGGAATACATCACCACAGTGATCGATTGGAGCAATGCAGAATGAAAGAAACAATCAATTTTGGCGTCATCGGCTGCGGTTCGATCAGTGCGACGCATCTGGCCGCGCTCGCGGAGATGAAAGATGTGCGCGTCGTTGCCGTGTCTGACGCCAATGCGTCGAGGCGCACAAATGCCGCCGCAAAAACCGGCGCGCGCGCATACGCGGACTATCACGAGCTTCTCGCCGATCCGGACGTGGACATCGTCACCATCCTGACCGCAAGCGGCGCGCACGCCGCCGTCGGTATGGAAGCGGCGCGCGCCGGGAAACATGTCGTCGTTGAAAAGCCCCTTGACGTCACGGTCGAAAACGCGCAGGCGCTGATCGACTGCTGCCGCGAAAAGGGCGTCACCCTGAGCTGCATTTTTCAGCATCGTTTTGACCCTGCCGTACGTATTCTCAAAGACGCCGTGACTTCCGGACGGATGGGCAGGATCAACGCCTGCTGCTGCCATACGAAATGGTACCGCGACCAAAACTATTACGACTGTGCAAACTGGCGCGGCACGCTGAAGTTTGACGGCGGCGGCGCGCTCATCAATCAGAGCATCCATTATATCGACACGATGCTTTATATCATGGGCGATGCCGAAGAGGTCTTCGGCTATACCGCGACGCTGGCGCATGAGCGCATCGAGGGAGAAGATGTTGCGATGGCCACCGTGAAATTCCGCTCCGGCGCGCTCGGCCTGATCGAGGGCACCACCTCGGCCTACCCCGGCTTTTACGCGCGGCTTGACGTGCACGGTGAACGCGGCAGCGTTATCATCGAAGACGATGTGATCAAGTTCTGGAGCATGGCCGACGGCACGCCCTGCCCGCAGGTTCCAGCCCTGAACAGCACGCCGCATGCGGCGCAGCTGCGCGATATCGTCGACGCCGTCCGATACGGTGCGGCGCCCGCGGTCACAGGGGAAGAAGCGCTCAAATCCCTTGCTCTCGTGCGCGCCGTTTACGCTTCTGCCCGTTCCGGCGCGCCCACACGTCTGTAAATGTGCTTGTTCCCCAATATATAAGGAAGAGGCTGCCGCAGTTTGAAACTGCGGCAGCCTCTTTTTCTTCAGGCAGGTCTTTCGGCCGCCCGGCTTTTAATATTCCCTTGAAAGCAATTCGTGCTTGATATCCCAAAGCTTCTGCGACAAGTCGACATAGTACGTATGCGGGTTTTCAAAGCGTGTCACCTCGTCCCAGAGGCCATCCACCTGCTTCAGGCAGTAGCTGCGGATCTCATGGATGTCGCGCTGCTCGTATACGCACTTTCCGCCCCGGAAGATCGGCTCGAGAAGCGGGCGCACCGTGAAGTTGGTCACGCGCTTCTTTTTCCAGGTATAAACGGGGTTGAAGATGAGAAGCGGCTTTGTATCGTCGATCTTCTCGTCAAAAAGCGTGATCACATCGGCGATGGCCTTGCCCGAATCCCTGTCATAGAGACGGTTGATCTGCTTAAAGTGCGGCGTAGTGATCTTCTCAACATTTTCGCTGATCTTGATCTTCGGGATGATCGCGCCGTTTTCATCCTCGATCGCGGCGAGCTTATACACCCCGCCAAACACCGGCTCGCTCTTCGAGGTGATCAGCCGTTCGCCGATGCCGAACGTATCGATCTTCGCCCCCTGCACAAGCAGATCCTGGATGATAAACTCGTCCAGCGAGTTCGACGCGACGATCTTCACGTCGGGATACCCCTCCTCGTCGAGGATCCTGCGGATCTTTTTTGACAGATACGCAATGTCGCCCGAATCGATGCGCACGCCCTTCGGGCGGTAGCCCATCGGCTCGAGGACTTCTTTTGACACCTTCAATGTGTTCGGCAGGCCGCTTTTGAGCACATTGTACGTGTCGATGAGGAACGTACAGTTATCCGGATAGTACTTTGCATACGCCGCGAACGCCTCGTATTCCGTCGGATAGGACTGGATCCAGCTGTGCGCCATCGTGCCCGCCGCCGGAACGCCGCAATCGCGGTCAGTCATGACGCAGGCCGTTCCCGCGCACCCGCCGATATACGCCGCGCGCGCGCCGTACACAGCGCCGTCATACCCCTGCGCCCGGCGCGAACCGAACTCAAGGATCGTGCGGCCCTCCGCCGCGCGCACCATGCGGTTGGCCTTCGTGGCGATCAGGCTCTGATGATTGATGGTAAGCAGCGTCATCGTCTCCAGGAACTGCGCCTGCACCATCGGCCCGCGCACCACCACGAG
This sequence comes from uncultured Eubacteriales bacterium, assembly GCA_934630445.1. GTDB lineage: Bacteria > Bacillota > Clostridia > Oscillospirales > Butyricicoccaceae > CAKTWY01. The sequence goes on along the minus strand of CAKTWY010000017.1, from coordinate 6,119 downwards.
CGGCTCCCCGGGGAAGATCGGCGTGCCCTCGCGGATCGCCCAAACATCGCACTTGAATTCAAAATTCTTCAAATATTCAAGAAAACGCTCGTCAAAGCAGTTTTTCGAGCGCAGATACGCGATATCTTCGTCGGTAAAGCGCAGGTTCTTCATATAATCGACCAGCTGCTCCACGCCCGCCATGATCGCATAGCCGCCGCCGTCCGGCACATTTCTGAAAAACATGTCGAAATACGCGATATTCTCGCCCCGCCCATCGAGAAAGTAGCCGTTGGCCATCGTAAACTCATAAAAATCGGTGAGCATGGTCATGTTCTTTACGCCGTGATGTTGACTTTCCTGCATCATTCGCACCCTCTATTTTGTATATTTATTCGTTCTTTGCAAGTTGTCCGTCGATCCATTCGACAATTCCCCGGATGATATCTTCAAAAGGCTCCTCGTTCATCGTCTCATGCGACAGACCCGGCAGCTCCCGGTATGTGCAGTTCCCGCACGCCGCCGCAAAGCGGCGGCTCCCCTCCACATCGCAGATGTTGTCCGCCGAGCCGTGGAGCAGATACACCGGCGGCCCGTGCTGCCCTGCCGCTTCCAGCACGCGCGCCGCGTCCTCCAGCCGGGAGAGCGATGTCATCGGCGAGATAAAATCATGGTTCGGCATGTCGCCCGCGTCCAGCTCATTTTTCACCGGATTGGCGCACACGTCGTGCGGGTCGAGGCCGATGCGCACCGACAGCGACGGCGCCACCACGCGGCCCACCCTGGCAAGGAAAAGTTTTGCGCCGGACGGCGGATGCTTCAGCACAAGCCAGGGAGAGGAAGCAATGTAGCCCGCCGCACCGCAGCTGCCGCCGAAATAGTACCGGTGCGAAAGCGCCAGATTCCCGCCCATCGAATGCCCCATCACAAAAAACGGCACATCCGGGCAGTGCTCGCGCGCATACGTGATGAGGATATTGATATCCCGCATGATCGAGTCCGTGCTGCCGATATGTCCGCGCCGCCCCGGGCTGTGCCCATGCCCGGGCAGATCCATCGCATAAACCGAAAAGCCCGCGCGCGTCAGATACACGGCCAGACGGTTATGCCTGCGCGCATATTCCCCGACGCCGTGCAGAAGCACCACGCATGCGCGCGGCGCCGCGGCCTCCCAGGCATAGCCCGCCAGCGTGTGGATGCCACAGTCAAGCTTAAATTCTTTCATAATGCACTCCATATCAATCTTTTTTGCCCAGAATACACCCTTTTTGTGCAAAAAGCCATCGTACTGAGGCGTACGATATGATATAATACCGCAAAGCGATTCCTTGATTGCGCATGCCGTATCGCTGCGACGGCGCGCTTAAAATTTGATGGCCGCTCCACCCATAGCCGATCATCGCGGCCGCTGGTCACGATAGACTATGCGCATGTAATCGGGGCTCGCACGGCGCTTTCCCGATTGACAGTATTATACGCCGTTTTTTACAAAATTTCTATCTTTTTCTTCTGTTTTGATGGAATTTTGCTGCAAAACAGGCCATATCATCATTCCGACGAAGAACGCCGTCTTCCCCGGCGCATCTTTGTATATTTTGCCGTTGCATACTTTTGCATTAAGAAGTATAATTATGAAAACAAAATCTTGGAGGTACAAACATGAAAAAGACATATAAAAAAGTAGTGCTGGCCTATTCGGGCGGCCTCGACACGTCGATCATCATCTCCTGGCTGAAGGAGAATTACGGCTGCGAGGTCATCGCCGTGGCGGCGGATGTCGGGCAGGACAAGGAGCTCACCGGCCTTGAGGAAAAGGCGCTGAAAACCGGCGCCTCCAAGTGCATCATAGCCGACCTCAAGCAGGAGTTTGTCGACGATTACATCATCCCCACCATTCAGGCGCAGGCGAAGTACGAAGGAGCGTACCTGCTCGGCACGTCCTTTGCCCGCCCGATCATCGCCAAAAAGCTCGTTGAGATCGCCAAGGCTGAAGGCGCGGACGCCATCTGTCACGGCTGCACCGGCAAGGGCAACGACCAGGTGCGCTTCGAGCTGGCCATCAAGGCCTTCGCGCCGGAGCTGGGCATCATCGCCCCGTGGAGAGAGTGGGAGCTGACGAGCCGTGACGACGAGATCGACTACGCCGAGGCGCGCAAGATCCCGTTAAACATCACGCGCGAGACCAACTATTCCAAGGACAAGAACATGTGGCACCTCTCGCACGAGGGTCTCGACCTCGAGGACCCCGCGAACGAACCGGATTATGACAAAATCCTTGAGCTCGGCGTCTCGCCGGAAAAGGCCCCCGATGCGCCTACATACGTGACCATCTCGTTTGAAAAGGGCGTTCCCGTCGCGCTCGACGGCGAAAAACTCGGCAGCGTCGAACTGATCAAAAAGCTGAACGCCGTCGGCGGAGCGAACGGCGTGGGCATCATCGACATCGTGGAGAACCGCCTCGTCGGCATGAAGTCGCGCGGCGTGTATGAGACCCCGGGCGGCACGATCCTCTACTTCGCACACAAGGCGTTGGAGAACCTGTGCCTGGACCGCGATACCATGCATTATAAAGAAGTGATCTCCGTCAAGTTCGCCGAAATGGTCTACAACGGCCTGTGGTATAACCCCCTGCGCAAGGCGCTGACCGCCTTCATCGACGAGACGCAGAAGACTGTCACGGGCGATGTGAAAGTCAAGCTCTATAAGGGCAACGTCATCTATGCCGGCGCAACCTCCCCTTATTCGCTCTATTCCGAATCCGTCGCGACGTTCGGCGCGGGCGGCATTTACGACCAGAAGGACGCGGGCGGCTTCATCAACTGCTTCGCGCTTCCGACCACGGTGCGCGCGCTTGCCGATCAGGAGCTTCAGGAGAAGACAGGCCTCTCCTTCCCGAGTGTAGAATAATCCTTCCATTCGGGCATGCTCAAATTGAGGCTGACGTGTGACCGGATTTTGAAAAATCCGGTCGAGGCGTTCCAAATCAGGCACACGGCCCAGGCCACTTTCTCTTGTGCCTGCGGCACAATTCACCTTGAAGCCGCGCACGGTGAATCCCCGAGCGCAACCGCCTGCAAGGCGGCTCTTAGCGCGAGCGGGGCAAGTCGGCCAGATCGACACGCGCCGCGGCGCAAGAAGTTTAAGCAAACTGCGCAGAGGGGGAACGCTGTTTCCTCCTCTGCGGTTGATTTCATTTGGTTTTTCCTGCGGGCGCAGCCCCGATATTTGATATAAAAGGTGTGACAGATATGAAGCTTTGGGCCGGACGCTTTCAGAAAGAGACGGACGATCTTGTAAACGACTTCAACTCCTCCATTCAGTTCGACCACCGCCTGTACCGCGAGGATATCGAGGGCAGCATGGCGCACGCGAAGATGCTCGGCGAGCAAAACATCATCTCCCCCGAAGAAGCAGACAAGATTGTCGCTGGCCTCGCCTCCATCCTCGCCGACATTGAGGACGGCAAGGTAGAATTTTCCATCGACAATGAAGATATCCACATGAACGTCGAGCGCATCCTGACCGAGCGCATCGGCGACACCGGCAAAAAGCTCCATACCGCGCGCAGCCGCAATGACCAGGTCGCGCTCGATTTCCGCATGTATGTCAAAAAGGAGATCAAGAACATCGTCGAGCTGGCCGCTGCGCTCGAAACGGCGCTGTGCAATAAAGCCAATCTCTCCCTAGACGTGGTCATGACCGGCTATACGCATATGCAGCGCGCCCAGCCGTGCACGTTTGCCCACTACATGATGGCGTACGCCAACATGCTGCGCCGTGACATCACGCGCCTGCTCGACTGCTACGAGCGCATGGATGAGCTGCCGCTCGGCTCGGGCGCGCTCGCCTCGACGACCTATCCCATCAACCGCTATTCCGTGATGGAAAAGCTCGGCTTCGCCCGCATTACGGAAAATTCGCTCGACGGCGTGTCCGACCGCGATTTCGCCATCGAGTTCCTCTCGGCGCTGTCGATCATGATGATGCACCTGTCTCGGTTTGCCGAGGAGATCATCCTCTGGTGCTCGTGGGAGTTCGGCTTTATCGAGCTGGACGACGCGTATTCGACCGGCTCCTCCATCATGCCGCAGAAGAAAAACCCCGACGTAGCCGAGCTCGTGCGCGGCAAGACAGGGCGCGTTTACGGCTCGCTCATCACCATGCTCACGGTGATGAAGGCATTGCCGCTGGCCTACAACAAGGACATGCAGGAGGATAAAGAGGCGGTCTTCGACGCGGTCGACACCGTCCGCCAGTGCCTGAAGGTCTTCACCCCGATGTTCGAGACGCTGACCTTAAAACCCAAGCGCATGCGCCAGGCGGCGTCGCAGGGCTTTATCAACGCCACCGACTGCGCCGATTACCTGACGAAGAAGGGCATGCCTTTCCGCGACGCGTATATGATCGTGGGGCGCCTCGTCAACATGTGTATCAAAATGGATGAGAACCTCGAGACGCTCACGATCAAGGACTTCCGCGCCATCTCCGACGTATTCGAGGACGATATTTACGACGCGCTCTCGCTGCACACGTGCGTCGGCGAGCGCAAAGTGCCCGGCGGCCCGGCCATCGAGAGTGTCAAGGCGCAGATCAGGAGCATCGAGGACTTTGTCGCTGCTCTCGGACAAAACGGCTGACGGAGAGGAGAACGACATCATGATCAAAGCAGGTATTATCGGCGCGACCGGCTACGCGGGCGTGGAGCTCGTGCGGCTCCTTCTCTCCCATCCGGTTGCTGAGCCATACAAGCTCGCCTCCGTCAGCTACGAGGGTCAGGCGCTTTCCGCGCATTTCCCCGCTTTCACAGGCGAGCTGGAGGAGACGCTCGTCTCACCGGAAGAAGTGATCGAATCGTGCGACGTTGTGTTCGCCTCCGTTCCCCACGGCGTGTCGGAGGCCTACGCCGCTGCATGCATCGAAAAGGGCAAAAAGTTCATCGATCTCGGCGCGGACTTCCGCCTGGACAGCGAAGAGGCATATTCCAAATGGTATGGCGGCGCGTATGAAAACAAAGCCCTGCACGCGATGGCCGTCTACGGCCTGCCGGAGCTTTACCGCGCCGAGATCCGCGAGACTTCGCTCGTGGCGAACCCCGGCTGCTATCCGACCAGCGCCGCGCTCGGTCTTGCCCCCGCGCTTCGGGCGGGGCTCGTCTCTGCCGACGGGATCATCATCAGCTCCGCCTCCGGCGTCACAGGCGCGGGGCGCGGCCTTTCGCAGGGCACGCATTACCCGGATATGAACGAGTCGTTCCACCCGTATAAGATCGGCGCGCACCGCCACACGCCGGAGATCGAGGAAAATCTTTCCAAGCTCGCCGGCACGGACGTAAAGGTCACGTTCGTGCCGCACCTCCTGCCGGTGAACCGCGGCATCGTCTCGACCATCTATGCCAAGCGCGGCGCGCACGCGCTTTCCGACATTTTTGCCGCATACCAGGCCGCCTATGCCAAAGAGCCCTTCGTCAAGGTCCTGCCCCTCGGGCAGATCGCTGACCTGAAAAACGTGCGTATGTCCAACTACTGCCACATCTCCCTGCACGAAGACGCGCACACCGGCATGCTGATCATCGTCTCCGCGATCGACAATATGGTCAAAGGCGCAGCTGGTCAGGCCATTCAGAACATGAATCTCATCTGCGGGCTTGCCGAAGACGCGGGTCTTCGCGCCATCGCCCCCGCTATTTAAGTCTTTTGGAAGAAGGAAGGTAAACCCCTCATGAAACAGATCAACGGCGGCGTCTGCGCCGCACAGGGCTTCACAGCGGGCGGCATCCACTGCGGCATCCGCAAAAACCGTGAAAAACGCGATCTCGGTGCCATCCTCTCCGCGGTCGACTGCACTGCAGCGGCGGTCTATACCTCGAACAAGGTCAAAGCAGCCCCCATCTACGTCACGATGGAGCATCTTGAAAACGGCACAGCCCGCGCGATCATCTGCAACAGCGGCAACGCCAACGCCTGCGCGCCGGAAGGGCACGAGAACGCCAAGCGCATGTGCCGCGCCGCAGCCGCCGTGCTCGGCGTCGGCGAAGGCGACGTTGTCGTCGCCTCGACCGGCGTCATCGGCGAGCGTCTCAACGTCGAAGCCGTTGAAACCGGCGCCGCCGCCCTGGCTGAAAGTCTCTCCGGCGACGGTTC